>DRKV01000115.1 GCA_011051635.1 Chloroflexota bacterium
CATCGGAGGACTGATGCGTCAGGCGCAGGGCGGTCTCTACGGCCTCGCGGACGGCAGCCAGCACTGCGGAGGGGACGGGAACTTCCGGGGTCAGGGTGAACATAGGGGGTCAGGGGGAGGGGGATTCCTCGGGGGATGGCTGCATCTTCTGGGGAGGGGGAGCCTCCGCGGGGGAGTCTGCCGCGGGTTTCTCCACGGAGGGGTAAGCAATCCGGGGGTGATACACACCTCGCAGGGTGGCGACGAAGGAGTCGGTGATGCGGGTCAGGTCGCGAAAAGACAAATCGGCATCGTCCAGTTGTCCTTCTTCCCGACGGTGGTTGATTATGGTCTGGATTTGGGAGCGCAGCATCTCGGCATCATGGGGCGGGCGGGCGCGGGTGTAGGCCTCGCTGCCGTCCGCCAGCATCAGAATGGCGGTCTCCTTGCTTTGGGGGCGCGGGCCGGGGTAACGGAAAGGGGCGGTATCCACGCTCTCGGAATCGCCGCCCGCGGCCTGGACGGCTTTGGCGTATTGATAGTGGGTCAACGAGGTGCCGTGGTGCTCGGCGATGAAATCCAGGATGCGTTTTGGCAGGTGGTGTTCCTGTGCCAGACGCAGCCCGTCGGTGACGTGACGGATGATAATGGCGGCGCTTTCTTCCGGCGGGAGGGCGTCGTGCGGGTTGGAACTTCCAGGAACCTGGTTCTCGATGAAGTAAGCCGGATTCTCGGCCTTGCCGATGTCATGGTAGAGCGCTCCAACGCGGGTCAGAAAAGCATCCGCCCCGATTTGTTCGGCGGCCTGCTCGGCCAGATTGGCGACTTGCAAACTGTGCTGGTACGTGCCGGGGGCCTGCCGCAGGAGGTACTGCAGGAGGGGGTGGTCGGGGCGGGCCAGTTCCATGAGTTGAATTTCGGTGGTTTGCCCCAGGAAGGGCGCCAGGAGGAATTGTAGGACGAGGGTCAGGGCGGCACCCAGGATGCCCTGGAAGAGAGAGGCTATCAGCAGGGGGGGAATCTGGTTCAGGTCGGGGGTGGAGGCTGCCAGCGAAACGGCCAACAGGGCGGCCATCCCGCTCACGCCGCTGCTGATGCCGGCCCGCACAAAAGTGGAGAATCGCCGCGCCGGATGGAGCACCAGCACCCCGCCCATCGTGCTGAACAGGTAGTAAGCCAGTAGCAGCAGGGCATTGTCCATCCCGTAAGTCGCCAGGAAGACCACGGGGAGAGTGGCGAACAGCGCCAGGTTGAGGTTGTAGAGGGCAGCCACACTCATCCCGAAGGCGCTCAAGGGGAAGATGTAAGCCCAGACAGAGCCGTTCAGGGCGACCCAGCGGGCGGCGCTCAAAAAAATGATGTACAGGAAGGAGAGAACCAGAAGATGTCGCCCGTCTTCCCTGAAGGCGGAGTGCTGCTCTTTGATGAAATAGCCGGTAAAAAGAGCGACGACCACGGTGGTGAGCGCTGCCCCGCCCCACGGCTGGGTGCTGCGTTTGGGCGGCTCGGTCATCCCGAATTGTTGCAAGGCCTCGATGTCGAGGGGGGTGAGGACGCGCCCGCGGGGGACGATGGTCTCTCCGGTGAGGAATTTCCGCTCTACCGGCGGGGTTTCTGCGCGGGCTTTCTGGCGGGCCGCTTCGGTGAGCGTTTCGCTGTAGAGACTGTTGGGGGCTACGAAGGGGGAGACGAGTTTGGCGACCAGGTCGGCCTGCGCCTCGGAGAGGGAGAGACTTACCAGGGCGGGGATGTTGCTGCGTACCCGCTGGATGTCGCTCTCCCGGATGGCGGTCTGCATTACCTGGGAGAGGACGCGCACGGCCTCTTGCTGGATGGTCTGCCAATCGGCTTCGCTGAGTTCCAAAATTTGCCGGAGCGTTTCTTCCTCCAGGGGAGCGTACTGCATGGCTTTTAGGTCTTGCAGTTTCTCCTCGGGGGAGGCGTAAGCATCGGCGCGTACATTGTCAATGTAGGCGATGGTATCCAGCAGCCGGTTGACTTGCTGCCGGGCAATGCTCGAATCGGGAGGGGAGTAAATGGGGGAGACGGAACGAGCGTTGGCCTCCTGTTTCTGTTCCGTCAGGAGTTGACTCTCGTATTGCAGGGAGTAGGGGGCCAGGATGTCACGCGGGGCAACCTGCCCAACCTGGTAGGCGGGATTCTCGCGCCTCAAAAAGGGGGCAATGACAACCGCAAAACTGACTACGGAAACCAGCAGAAGGACGAGCCAGGCGTAGGCCCGCGCAGAGAGGCGTTTCCACATAAAGGGAGAGTGGTACAGGTCTCAGTTGCCCTGGAGCAGGCGGCGCACCATCTGGCTGGCCTGCCTGCCGTCGGCGCGTCCCTGCAAGCGCGGCATCAAGAGGCGCATGACCTGTCCCATTTGGGCTGGAGAAACAGCGCCAGCCTCGGCGATGGCCTCCCGCGCCAGGGTTTCCAGTTCGGCCTCGGTGAGGGGCTGGGGCAGGAACTTTTGCAGCACGGCGATTTCTGCCTCCGTATCGGCCACCATGTCCGCACGACCCGCTTTCTGGGCCTCGGCAATGGTCTCTCGTCGGGTCTTGACCTCCTTTTGCAGGATGGCGAGAATGGCGGCCTCCTCCAGAGGGGCACCGCGGTCAATCTCGGCGTTCTTGATGGCTGCCCGCACCATCCGCAGGGTGCGTTTGGCGACGTCGTCGCGTGCCTTCATGGCCTCCTTGAAGGCCTGGTCGAGAGATTTTTGGATATTCATGCTGTGAATTATACCCGCTTTTGGAGGCGGGCGTTGCCCGGTTGTCAGGCGTCAGGAGAACGCAGATTGCGCTGATGCCCGCTGATTGGCGCGGAAAAGCACATGGGTGCAACATCTGTCGCTTTTGCCGCTGGCAGGCAGGAAGTCCGCTCTGCGGACTTGAGGGTGCCAGGGTAGGGGTTCCAGCCCTACCCGCAAGAACGCTGATGTCCGCTGCGATGCTCGTTCAGAGCGGCTTGCGCTGGCAATTTCGCTCCCCAGCGCGGCTCTCAACGGAAATCTCGGAGGTCTTTATCCCGCTAATTCACAAAGAGCCGAAAAACGTAGCCGCCCCGCAAAAATCAACACAACGCTTATATTGCGCTAACGAATTTCATACAAAACCGCGGTATCGTATTCAGCGGATTGACAAACAAGGCTGTTTCAGATTTCTCCCTGGCGGGTTTTCCG
>DRKV01000116.1 GCA_011051635.1 Chloroflexota bacterium
ATTCCAGTCCACGAAGGTCCACGAATGGACACGAATAACACGAATGGGCACGAATGACACGAATGTGACAGGTGGAGGGGGAAAAGCCGCGTGGGCGATATTCCCCCTTTCCATTATACAGCCAATTTCGTCAGGTGACAGTCACTTTTCGACTGTCACCTGACACCTGATACCTGATACCCGCCCCCTGGCACCTATCTTCAGGCGATGATGCCCAACTGCCGCCCGACTTTGGCAAAGGCTTCCAGCCCTTTGTCCAGGTCGTCCCGGTTGTGAGCGGCGGAAATCATCACCCGGATGCGGGCCTTGCCTCGCGGCACGGTCGGATAGCCAATCGCCATCGCGAAGACCCCGGACTCGAAGAGGGCGCGGCTGAATTCCTGGGCGGTTTTGGCCTCGCCCAGCATCACCGGCGTGATGGGGGTCACGCTCTGGCCGGTATCGAAGCCCAGTTTTTTCATCTCGCCCTTGAAGTACTCCGTGTTGGCCCACAGTTTGTCCACCAAATCGGTGGATTCTTCCAGCAGGTCAATCGCCGCCAGGCAGGCCGCCGTATCGGGGACGGTCATGGCCGAGGAGAAAAGGAAAGGCCGCCCGCGCTGGTGAAGCCACTCCACGATGCGCCCGTTACCGGCCACCACCCCGCCGACCACGCCGAAGGCTTTGGAGAGGGTGCCCACTTCCACGTCCACCTTGCCGTGCAGGCCGAAGTGGTCCACGATGCCGCGTCCGCCGCGGCCCAGCACGCCCTCCCCGTGGGCGTCGTCCACCATCAGGATGGCGTCGTAATCTTTGGTCACGGTGTAGATTTCGTCCAGCGGGGCGATGTCGCCGTCCATGCTGAAAACCCCGTCCGTGACCACCAGCGCCCGGCGGTACTGGGAGCGGTGTTCCTCCAGTTGCTTCTTCAAGTCGGCGGGGTCGCAGTGGGCGTAGCGGATGATTTTGGCCCGCGACAGGCGGCTGCCGTCGATGATGCTGGCATGGTTGAGTTCATCCGAGAAGATGGCGTCTTCCCGCCCCACGAGAGCCGGGATGGTGCCGAGGTTGGCGTTGAAACCGGACTGGAAGGTGATGGCCGCTTCCACGCCCTTGAATTTCGCCAGGCGCTCCTCCAGTTGGACGTGCAGGGACATCGTGCCGGCAATCGTGCGCACCGCGCCCGGCCCGACCCCGTATTTGTCAATCGCTTCTTTGGCGGCCTGCGCCAGGCGGGGATGGTTCGCCAGCCCCAGGTAGTTGTTGGAACAAAAATTGAGCACTTTTCGGCCATCCACCACCAGCCAGGCCCCCTGCGGAGACCCCAGCGTGCGGATGTGGTTGTAGAGGCCGCTTTGATGCAGGGCCTGCAGTTCGTCTTCAATCCATTGCAATTTGGGAGGAAGCATTTCTTCAGACATAGACACCTCACGGGTTTGGAAGAAAAGTTGCGTCCGGGCGCGTCCCGCCGCAATCAGAGCGGTTTTTTGGGCGCGCCGCAAACCTTTGATTTGCCGCTCCCGGCGCAGGGCCTGGGCGCGGCTCGGAACCGATTCCACGTACACCAAACGAACAGGGCGGCGGGAGCGGGTGTAACGCGCCCCGCGCCCCCGGTTGTGCGCCCGCTGACGGCGCAGCGGGTCGGTGCTCCAACCGGTGTAGTACGTGCCATCGGCACATTCCACGACGTAGCAAAAGTAAGCCTCGGGTTTCATGCCTCCGCTCCGACAGCCTGACACAACGCGCCGCTATGTTCTTCTCACACGGGGATACAGGGAACACGGGGCTTTTTTGTCAAAATACAACTGTTCAGCCTGCCCCGTCTGGTGATTGAAATCGCAGCGACGATTGCGAAACCTGCCTCCGCAGGTTGGATTCCAGTTGCCGAAAGGCAACTTCGCAGACGCCGGTGCAGTTTCAACTGCCGTCTTCTACGACATTTGCCTGCACTCTCCGCTTCACGGGCAGGGGATAACCCTCACCCCGTCCTCCCTGCGGTCAGACTTCCCTCTCCCATTTCTGGGAGAGGGGCGGGGGGGGAGGGAAACTGGATACCGCGCCTACTCCGACCGCTTGCGGCGCCCAAAGCCCAACATGCGGGCGAACATCCCGGAGGCGGAAGGCATCTCCGCTTTGGGGGCTTCGGGAGCCTGCCAATCCCCGGAGAGACGCTGCCCCCACCAGCGCCTCCGCCCGGCCTGCGCCTTCTCCAGGCGGGTTTTGAGGGCCTCCTCGTCCTCCGCATCCAGGTCGGCGCGAATTTGCTGCAGGGCGGCGATGAAGGCATCCAGGGAGCGCAGGGCGTTCTGCCGGTTGAGCGTCAGGGCGCGGCTCAGGGCGGAGGCATCCTCCATCCGCCCCAGCGAAGCGGTCACCTCGGTGTAGGCGCGTCCGGTCAGTTGACGGCCCTCGCGCCAGCCGGGTTTGTCCGCCGTGGTCTCCACCAGGGCGGCGGCCAGCAGCCGCGGGAGCAAATCGACGCGGGTCATCAGGCTGTCCACCTCCACCAGTTCGGCGAAGAGAGGCGTCGCCCCCAGCAGGCGGGATAAATCGGCGGCCAGTTTGACCGCCTCGGAGGGCGTGCCGGGGGGCGCGGCAATCATCATCGGCATCCCGCGGAACAGGTCGGCGCGGGCGGCCTCCTGTCCGGTGGCCTCCAGGTACAGGTAGGCGGGGTTCAGGACGGGCATCAGGCCGACGTAATACCGCTCCGGGGGCAGCAACTCCTGCGCCCAGGCCCTCACCGCGCTCTTTGCCGGAGCGGTATCCAGTACCACCGCCCCTTCTTTCAGGTCGGGAGCAATCAGTTCCAGCGCGGGACGGATTTCGTGAACCGGCAGCGCCAGGAGGACGATATCGGCCCCGGCCACGGCATTGGGCAGGTTGATGAAGCGCTCGTCCAGCGCCCCCTGCGCCTTGGCCTTGTTCGCCAGGCCGAGTTCTTTGTCGTAGCCCCGGCGGTAGACGGCCTCGCCGTGTTCTCGCAGCGCCAGGCCGAAGGATGTGCCGATTTGTCCCATCCCGATGATGGTCATCTGTACGGGCATGCTTGTACTCCTAATTCTCGTCGTCGGCGGCCTGGAGGGCCTCCAGCAGCCGCTCGAATTCATTTTGTGGGGGAGCAGTCAATGTTTCTTGATGATTCAGAATAAGGGAGACGACCCTTTGGGAGGCTCCCGCTTTTTGGGCTTGCTGCGCCCCCCAAAGGGGGTGCAGGGCCGCGATTACAAAGGGCCGCCGCCACCCCCGGGGGGGAGAGGCCGCCCAAAGGGAGTGCGCCTTCCGCCACAGGGGGGCGGTCAGCACAACCAGGGCGCGCTCCCACAGGCGCAGGGGAGGCGCTTCCGCCTTGCCGGCATCGTGCAGCAGAGCCGCCTGGAGCAAATCGGGATGCGTTTCGCCGCGCCGCTGGAGAGTCTCCAGGACACCCAGGGCATGCGCCTGCTCGGAAGGGGTCATCCGCAGGAAGAGCCTCCACAGGGGCGGGGAGAGAATGCGGCGGGCGCGCTCCAGCGAGGCGGTATCGGGGGCGGCGCGCAGGTAATGGACCGCCTGACGGGTGCGGTAAAGCCAGCGGGAGAGGAGCATCCTCAGCCGACGAACAGGTGGAAGAGCGAGACAGCCGGGCGGAAGACAACCAGCCCGAGGACATCCAGCCCCAGCATGGGGGCCACGAAGACCAGCACGAGCAGGATGACGGGGCCGTAAGGCCGCAAATTCTCGAAGCGCCATTCCCACTGGGGCGGCAAAAAGTAGGGCAGGATTTTATCCCCATCCAGCGGGGCGACGGGGATGAGGTTGAAGAGGAAAAGCACCAGGTTGATGAGGATGAACTGCGTCGATACCTGCGAGAGATTGGGGAACAGGCCGCGCGGCAGGCTGGGGTAGAGCAGCCCCAGGCGGAAGGGAATCGCGGCCAGAAAGGCCATCACCAGATTGGAAAGCGGCCCGGCGATGGAAACCAGCATCACCCCCGCGGGGGTGCGGCGGCGCAGCACGGCGGGGTTGATGGGAACCGGTTTGGCCCAGCCGAAACCCGCCACCAGAAGCAGCAACGACCCCAAAGGGTCGAGGTGGGCGAGGGGGTTGAGAGTCAGGCGTCCGTGCAGGCGGGGAGTGGAATCCCCCAGGTAATCGGCCACCACCGCGTGCGCCAGTTCGTGTACCGTAAAGGCGACAATCAGGACAACGATATTGGCAAAAACTTCAGCAGGGGTCAGGTTGAACATGAAAACCTCCGGGAGGGATTATACTCCATCGCGGGAGAAGGGGCGTGTTACAATCGGGACGGTGGACGGTGGACGGGAGACCGTGGACGATAGACGAGAGACCGCGGACGACGGACGACAGACCGTGGACGGTGGACGACAGCCCGTGGACGACG
>DRKV01000117.1 GCA_011051635.1 Chloroflexota bacterium
CGGCCTTGTTTTTCGCTCTCCTGGCCCCGACCTTCAAACTCTCCGGCGCGCCGCTCGTCTTGTTCGTCCTGTGGAGCGCGGCGCGGGCCTGGCGCGGGAGGCATTACCGCCGTCTGGGGGGCTTGCTCGGCCTTTCTCTCCTCGTGCTTCTCCCCTGGCTGGCGCGCACCTTCGTTCTCAGCGGGTACTGGCTCTTCCCCCTGCCGGGCATGGAGCATTTCAGCCCGCGGGTGGATTGGGCAGTCCCGCCGGCGCGGGCCGCGGGCGCAAAGCGGGCGGTGTGGGCCTGGAGCATCTCGCCCCGCGACACTTGGGAATACCTTGTTTCCCTCTCTCTCCTCGCCCGAATACGACTCTGGATGCAGCATCAGACCCCGAATCAAAATTTGGTGGCGCTGGCCGGGCTGGCCTCGCCGCTCGTCTATCTTGCCCTGGGTTTCCTCAAGCGCGGGCGGAGTTTCTTCTCCCCCCCTTACGCCGGAACCTTTTTGCTCGCATACGCCGGCGTACTCTTCTGGTTTCTGGAGGCTCCCAACATCCGCTTTGGGTACGGTTTCTTGCTGGGGTGCCTCGTCTTGGCCGCCGCCCCGTGGGGAAAATTGCTCCTGGATGCCCTCGGAACCCGCCGCTTCCTGGCCGTTGCCCTGCTGGTGTTCGTGCTGTTGGGGCAGCAGGGAAAGTTGTTGGCCGGGGGCATGGGCAGCGCCCGGCAGTACGCCCTGCATCCGGCGGATTACCCGCGGGCGGCCAGCGTACCGTGCTCCATCGAAAACGCCACCCTGTTGTGCGCCAAATCCTGGCGGCAGTGCGGCTATTACGCTTTCCCCTGCCTGCCGAAGCCCCTCCCCGACCTTGAAATGCGGGGGGATACCCTCCGTTCCGGCTTTCGGAGACCTTGACCGATGCGTAAACTCTTTCTTCTGGGATTCCTTCTTGCCGCCCTCCTCCTGACCGCCTGCGGCGCGGGGACGGACTCCCTTTCGGAGGGGACGCGTACCCCCGGGGTCCCCGCGCCCACCCAAAGGGAGGCTGCTGCTCCGCGACCCCCTCAAAAGACCCCGACCCCTGCGGGGAGCGCAACCCCCACAAATCCGCCTCCCACTCCTACGCTCTTCCCTTACGCTGCCCCCGCCTGGTTCCGGGACGCTTCTCTCTATCTCATCTTCGTGCGCTCTTTCGCCGATTCGGATGGGGACGGGGTGGGAGATTTGAACGGCATTCGCGAGCACCTGGATTACGTGCAGGAGTTGGGGGTGAATACGCTCTGGCTGATGCCGATTTACCCCTCGCCCTCGCAGCACGGCTACGATGTGACCGATTACACCGCCGTCAATCCGCAGTACGGCACGCTGGAAGACCTGCAAGCCCTGGTGGAGGCCGTCCACGCCCGCGGGATGCGCCTGATTCTGGATTTCGTGCCCTCCCATCTTTCCCGCGACCATCCCTTCTTTCAGGATGCTTACGCCAACCCCGATTCGCCTTACAGCGATTGGTTCGTGTGGACGAACAAGGCGCACACCCGTTACGCGGGTTTCGCGGGGAGCGAAGCCATGCCGCGCTTCAACCACTACAATCCCGAAGTGGTGCGCTACCTGAGCGATGCGGCGCTCTTTTGGCTCGACCTGGACGGCGACGGCGATTACACCGACGGGGTGGACGGTTTTCGGGTGGATAACGCCACTTTCCCCCCGCCGGAGTTCTTCTACGCTCTGCGCCACGCGGTCAAGGAGACCAACCCCGAGGCTCTCCTCCTGGGCGAGGCCTGGGTGACAAGCCCCTCCGACCTGGGGCATTTCTTCGTGGACGAGTTCGACGCTCTGTTCGATTTTCCGCTCTACGCTCTTCTGGAGGGCGACCAGAATTTCAACGCCGACGGCCTGCTGGCAGGGAAGGGGTCGCCCGCTCTGCTGAACGTCCTGTTTCAGGAGGAAGCCAAATCCTACCCGCCGGAGGGGATTGCGGTGCGCTTCGTCAGCAACCACGATACCAATCGGGTCGCCACCGAGGTGGGGGGCGACCCGGCCCGGGAGCGGCTGGCGATTGCTTTCCTGGCGGCGCTGCCCGGCCCGCCGATGGTGTACTACGGGGAGGAAATCGGGATGTACGGGCAGAAGGGCGGCCCGCCGCACTGGGATAATTACCGCCGCGAGCCGATGGATTGGTACGCCTCCGAAGACGGCCCCGACCAGACGACCTGGTTCCGCCCGCCGGATAGTTGGAACCAACCCGAGGACGGCATCTCGGTGGAGGAGGAGGCTCCCGACCCGGCTTCGCTGCTCAACTTTTACCGCCGCGCCCTGAATCTTCGCCGTGAGGTGCCCGCCCTGCGCTCCGATACGATGCAGATTCTCGCCCTGGATGTCGGCGGCCCCGGCCCGTGGGGGATGTTGCGCGGCGAGGGGAGCGGTGCGGTCGTCGCCCTCTTCAACTTCGGGACGGAAGCGCAGGATGTCACTCTCCCGGAATTCCCCTTCGATGCCGCGCCCCTGACCGACCTGTTGAGCGGAGAATCCCTGCCCGCTGCCCAGGCGGGACAGCCCTATACCCTCCCCCTCCCGCCCGGCGGGGCGGTGTGGCTGAAGGCGGGGCCGTAATTTGCCTGCAGCAGGACAACTGCGAGCAGTTGTCCTACAACTACACCAGCCGCCGCTTCGTGGGCAGCTTCGCAGGTGTTGGTGCAGTTTCAACTGCCGTCTTCTACGGCATTTGCCTGTACCCGGTCTTGGAGCCGTGCTTGCCGAATACCCCCGGAAAGGTTAGAATGACCCCCATGCAGACCACACGAGACGCGGCCTATCAGGCCGCCCTGGATTACATCTACAGTTTCGTTGATTTCAGCCGAAAACGCAATCTGACCGCCGATGAAGCCCGCTTTGACTTGGGCCGGATGCGGGAGTTCGCCGCCCGCCTGGGCAATCCGCAGCGTGCGTACCCCGTCATCCACATCGCGGGGACGAAGGGCAAGGGGTCGGTGGCCTCCCTGTGCGCCGGCGCTCTGCGGGAGGCGGGTTATCGGGTAGGGCTGTACACTTCCCCGCACATGCAGGAGTTCACCGAACGGATGCGGGTGAACGGAGAACCTATCCCGCCCGACGCCCTGGCTGCTCTGGTGGAAGAAATCAAGCCGCACGTGGCCGCCATCCCTTTTCTGACGACTTTCGAGATAATCCCCGCTCTGGCTTTTTTGTACTTTGCCCGCCGGCAGGTGGATGTCGCCGTCATC
>DRKV01000118.1 GCA_011051635.1 Chloroflexota bacterium
GCGGGGAGGTTCCCGCCGTACCGCTCGACGACCACCTGGGCGGCGCGGTGCAGGTTGCGCGCCCGCGTGTAGTATCCCAGCCCCTCCCAGACGGAGAGCGCCGCTTCTTGCGAGGCCGCGGCCAGGCTCTCAACTGTCGGGAAGCGTTCCATCCAGCGGCGGAAGTAGGGAAGCACGCTCTCCACGCGGGTTTGCTGGAGCATGATTTCGGAGACCCATACGGCGTAGGGAGTGGGAGAATCACGCCAGGGGAGGGCGCGGCCCTCCTGGGCATACCAATCCAGCAGGCGGGAGGTCAGCGAAGAGGGAGCGGGCGGGGTCACAGTTGAAAACCGGGGCGGGCGGGCACGATTTTATAGTGGAAGTTGTGCACGAATTCGTTGAGGCTGTCTATCAATGCTTGCCAGCCATCCGATTGCAGGATGCGCTCCAAGTCGGGCTGGGTGGCAGCCAACACGCCTGCCATAATTTGTGGCTGCTGGCCGTACATGGTGTACCAGGCGTCGGTAGGTTCCAGTCCCAGACGCTGCAAACCGGGCATGAACTCGCGCACTACGAATTCGAAGTAGTCTTGTTCTCGTCCGGGGCGGATGTCCCAGGTCATGAGCAATTTGACGGCCATAAGCGAAACACTCCCACAAGCGGGGCTATGCCAGCCGCGGTTCCAGGACGATGATTTGCGTCTCGTCCGGCAATTGGCGGTAGGTGATTTTCAGGGTGGTTTCGTTGCGGACGCCGGAGACGCCCATCTCTTTGAGGAACTTCTGCAAGGGGAGCAAATCCAGCGTGGTATGTTCGGTGCGGTAGTGCATGGGGATGACTACCTTGGGTTCGAGCAGCCCTATCACCTCAGCGGCCTGAGCGGGTTTGAGCGCCCCGCCGCCCCCCACAGGGACGAGGACGATGTGTACTTCGCCGAGCGATTCAATTTCGCTTTGGCTGGGGACGCGACGCAGGTCGCCCAGGTGCAGGACGGTAAGGGGGTCGAAGTCGAAGAGGTAGAGGGTGTTCTTGGGTTCGTCCTGTTTGCGCTTGCGGCCATTGGTGTTGAATCCGGTGATGAAGACCCCACCGATTTCATATTCTCCAGGCCCGTTGATGACGTGCTTGACGCCTTTGACTGCTTCAAGATAGTTGTGTCCTGCCGCTTCGTGGCTGATGGTGACGATGTCGGCGCGCAGTTTGAGGGGGGCGAAGCCCACCGCGGTAGCGTCGTAAGGGTCGGTAACGACCGCGGCCATGCCGCGTTCTATCAGGCGAAAGCAGGAGTGTCCGTACCAGGTAATTTCCATAAAACCTCCAGTTTTTTCCGGGTATGATTATACTTCATTTGACAGAGGGGCTTTCGTTTTGCCGGGAACACTCAAGGGATGCAGAAAAGTCGCTTGAAGAACGCAGATTACGCTGATGCCCGCTGATTTGAGCGGAAGAGCGCATGACTTCAACGGCTGTCGCCTTTACTGCTCTCGCGAGGGGCTAGAAATCCCCCGCTGGCGGGCAGGAAGTCCGCTTTGCAGACTTGAGGGCATCAGGGCAGGAGTTTCAGCCCTGCCCGCAAGGACGGAACTCCCGCCGCCATTCTACAAAACGTGAATGTTCTCCCTATAGCGAGGGTGCAGGCAAATGTTGTAGAAGGCGGCAGTTGAAACTGCACCGACGTCTGCGAAGTTGCCCTTCGGCAACTGGAATCCAACCTGCGGCGGCAGGTTTCGCAACTGTTGCTGCGACTTCCAGTCGCCGGAGCCGAAACGCATCTACAGGATTTGCTGGCACCCCTATAGCGAAATGTTAATACTTGGCTTTGCAATTTCTGGTAGAATCCTCGAAAAGAGACGCTTTTGCGGGTCACAAATCCCCGCACAAGCGCCTTTGATTGCATCCATGTGTAAAGACGACATGGTATTACTGGTACGAACCCTTGCATTGAACAACACGGTGCCGAACGACGGCATTGTGCACCCAAGAAAGATTTTTCTCCACTTTGCGTAGGGGAAAATGCGCAAAACTGGTTCTCAAATTCAGGAGGTAGAACCATGGCAAAAATGGAACGCTTTACACAGCGGGCGCGACGCGTTCTCAGCCTGGCACACCAGGAAGCGGAGCGTATGCGCCACAACTACATCGGCACGGAACATCTCCTGCTCGGTCTCCTGCGCGAAGAAGGCGGCGTGGCCGGGCGGGTTCTCAAAGAACTGGGATTGGAACTTGGGCGCGTGCAGCAACTGGTCGAGCGCCTGACGGGATACGGAACCTACACCGGCGGCAAACTGGACCTTTCTCCCGGAACCCAGCAGGTGCTGGAATACGCCGTGGATGAAGCCCGCCGCATGGGGCATCACTACATCGGCACGGAACATCTCTTGTTGGGGCTGGTGCGCTACAACGAAGGCACCGCTATTGACGTGCTGCGCCGGGTCGGGATTACGCCGGAGCAAATCCGCCGCCAAACGCGCCGCGTGTTGCAGGAGAGCAGCACCAGCCGCACCAGCGCCACCCCTGCAAAAGCCGGAGCGGGGGAAAAGAAACGCGCCAAGACCCCCATGGTAGACCAGTTGGCCGTGGATTTGACCCAACTGGCCGAAGATGGCAAACTCGACCCCGTGATTGGCCGCCAGATGGAAATTGAGCGCGTCATTCAGATTTTGGCGCGGCGCACCAAGAACAACCCCGCCCTGATTGGCGAGCCTGGCGTGGGAAAGACCGCCATCGTGGAAGGTCTCGCCCAGCGCATCGTCGAAGGGGATGTCCCCGTGCCGCTTCTCGGCAAGCGGGTGCTGCAACTGGATGTCGGCTCTCTGGTGGCGGGAACCATGTACCGCGGCCAATTCGAGGAGCGTCTCAAGCGCGTCATCGAGGAACTCAAGACCACCGAAGCCATTCTCTTCATCGATGAAGTCCACATGCTGGTAGGCGCGGGGGCAGCAGGCTCCTCCGTGGACGCGGCCAACATCCTCAAACCGGCCCTCTCCCGCGGGGAGTTGCAGGTCATCGGGGCGACCACCCTGGACGAATATCGCAAGCACATCGAAAGCGATGCCGCCCTGGAGCGCCGCTTCCAGCCCGTCACGGTGGAAGAGCCTTCCGTGGAGGAAACCATCGCAATCCTCAAAGGCGTGCGCCCCGCCTACGAGGAACACCATCGCCTGACCATCTCGGACGAGGCTCTGGAAGCCGCCGCCCACCTTTCGGCGCGCTACATCACGGAGCGCTTCCTGCCCGACAAGGCCATCGACCTGATTGACGAGGCTTCCTCGCGGGTGCGGATGTACAAGAGTCCCGCGGCGCAGACCTCCAAGCAAATCATGGAGCAGTTGCGCTCCCTGCGGGCCAATCACGCCCTGGCGGTGGAAGACGGACGCTACGACGACGCCCAGGAGATGCAGCAGCGCTTGCGCGCCCTGGAAGAGCAACTCGAACAAATGCGCACCGGCTGGGATAAAGCCAGCAGCCCGGTAGTCGGCGCCGACGACATCGCCGAACTGGTCGCCATGTGGACGGGCGTGCCCGTGATGCAGATTGCCCAGGAGGAATCCGAGCGCCTCCTGCACATGGAGGAAGAACTCCGCAAAGTCATCATCGGACAGGACGAGGCCATCGAAGCCATCTCGAAGGCCGTGCGCCGCGCCCGCGCCGGGTTGAAAGACCCGCGCCGCCCGATTGGCTCTTTCATCTTCCTGGGGCCGACCGGTGTGGGCAAAACCGAACTCACCAAGCAGTTGGCGCGCTTCCTCTTCGGCAGC
>DRKV01000119.1 GCA_011051635.1 Chloroflexota bacterium
ACTTCTGTCTCCACCGTCAAATCTTGCAAGTTCAGCACCCAGACCGCATCACCTCTGTAGCAAATGCCATAAGCCCCTGCGGCCTTCAGAAACCAACATGGCACACGGTTCCCTTGAAACAGCACGGGAGATGTGTCTCCCGTGCTTATATCCCACGCCACCAAGAGAGCGTCTTCCATTACAAGCGGCTGGGTCTGCAAGACGGTACCCCCATTAAGGGCAAAAAGCACATCTCCCACACTCCGGGGCTCAGTCATCAGGACATCCAGGTCAGGCAAGGAGAGAATCTCCGTTTTCCACGGCTCACTCGACGGGAAGACCATCAACTGCCCGTCGGGACTGAAGGCCACTCCGTTCCGGGTGGCAAAAAGGTAGCCTGTTTTAAGAATCTCCCCCGTTTCAACATTCCAGAGAGTAGATTTCGCCTGCGGGTCTCCCGCTCCGGCCAGGTATCCTGTCCGCCCCAGCAAGTTGCGCGGCCCAAAAGTCAGCGCGACAGAGGCATAGCGTTCTTTCCCTGGTTCCATGTCTTGCAATTTTGCGCCGGTAGAGACTTTCCACACCGAGGCGTACCGTTCTCCAGCAGCAGCCAGCATGGAACCATCGGGGGTGAAAGCCAGCGCTTTGGGAAGCCAACCGCTTTCGAGCAAACGCGTTTCACTCCAGGTATCGGTAGCAAACAAATACACTCCCCGACCCGTTGCTACTGCCAGGTAATCCCCCACCGGAGACCAAGCAACGGCAGTGACCTGACCTCTTCCGATGCGAGCAAGTAATTGCATCTGTAGAGCGACATTGTGCTCATTCAATGCCAACGGAAAGGGCAAGACTTGCTCTACTTGTACAGGGGCGATACCGGGAGGTATCGTTGGCGACGGCGATGCAGGCACAGAAACAACCGTAGCCGTTTCTGTCGCCAGCGGATGCGTTGCAGGCGTCCCAATCTCTATTGGCATAGAGGGTGAACTGGGAGACGGCAATGCGGTTGCTCGCGGCGTCTCCGTAAAAGACAGCGGAGCAGGCAAGCCGCCTGCAGATGCACAACCGGCGACGGTGAACAGCACCAGAAGAAACAGGACTGTCAAATGTCTTTTCCCCATGGATACCTCACTCATTTTCAGAATTAGCGCATCCTGGTCACACCCGCAGCCGATACGCGGTGATGGGACGGCTCAGGCCGCGCAAGGTGGTTTCCATCGGCTGTATCTCTCCCAGGGAGCGCGCCAGCCGGCGCGCGGCTGCGTCTTGCAGCAAGGCCTCGCTGACGACCACCTCCGCCCCGCGGGAAAGGTCGCTCAGGCGGGCAGCCACGTTGACGGTGGTGCCAAAATAGTCCAGGCGGTGATTGAGGGTGACGACGATGCAGGCTCCCATGTGCACCCCCACTTTCAGGCGCAGGCGGTCTTCGCCGCGCAGGTCTTCGCGGCGGTTGACTTCATCCAAACCGCGCAGGGCGGCGGTGATGCCGCGCAGGGCAGCCTGCGGCTCGAAGAAGGTACCCATCACGCCATCGCCAATCGTCTTGACCGCCGCGCCTCCCTCCGCTTCCACGGCGTCGAAGATGACGGTGAAGTGCTCACGCACCAGCCGGTAAGCCTGGGCGTCGCCCAGCCGCTCGTACAGCGCAGTGGAACCCTTCAGGTCGGAGAAGAAGACCACCATACTTTCCACACCCAGAGACTGGTCGGAAGGGAGGGTCTGCGCGCCCAGCAACTCCCGGAAGAGCGGGCGGTTGACCAACGCCAGAGCGGGCAGGCGTCCCAGGCGGGATTGCACTTTTCGGCGAAAATCCGGGTCCTCGCGAGTCGAGAGCGGGAGGCGGCGCACCCGTTCGCTCACACTGGCTTCCACGGCGAGTTCCCGGTCAAGGGCAATCTCCCCTTCCCAGCCGCAGGCGCGGCAGACCTGGTGATGGTGCAACGCGCCCAGATGTTCGTCCTCCTGCAGAAGACCGCCGCAGGCGGGGCAGTAAGCCTCCCAGTGGAGATGCCACAGGTTTTCGGCCACGGCATAGGTGAGCACATCCAGGGTTTCGTTGCGGCCCCAGCGCAGCCGCTCGGCCAGGTAGAGCGGATTGATGCGGTGCAACTCATGCGGGCGGGCGCGGGCGACGAAATCCCGCAAGGCAGGCCAATAGCGGGCGGCCTGGGGGTACTTCTTCAAGCGGTCGAAGGCGTGGATGTCGGATGGCATGGAAGGAAAGCGGGGAAGTTTGCAGGTGGGAAAGTGGGGAAGTGGAGAAGTACTTTTTTGGGGGGCGGGGGCGAGGAAAACAGCCCCGCTCATCTGGACTGGGCGGAAAGGGGAACTCTTACACCTTTGGGGGCGGCTTCAATGCAAGTTTGCCGCTGGTGGGTGGAAAGTCCGCTCTGCGGACTTGATGGCCTCAGGGCAGGGGTTCCAGCCCTGCCCGCAAGGACGATGCTCCCGCTGCTATTCTACACGCGAGTGCTCCCGTTTTCTGCGAGGAGAAGCGGCATCATGACGCCGCGCTCCAAAGCCTTCTCATCACTTGACGAACATCGCCCACACACTGGCAAGCACAACCGGGGCCAGCAACGCCCACAAGAGGGCATCCGGCGCGCCGTGTTGGGCGGCAAAATACATCCCCACAGGCGGGAGCACCATCAGCAGGAAAATAGCGGTGTGTTTTTGGAATTTGGTCATGGGTCAGCGGTCAGTCGTCAGCGGTCCATCGTCCGTCGTCCACGGTCTACCGTCCATCGTCAGCGGTCCATCGTCCATCGTCCACGGTCTACCGTCCATCGTCCATCGTCCGTCCTCAACTCCCCAGAAAAGCCAAAAAACTGACGAGCACAATCAACGCGCCGGTATAAGCCAGCATTTTGCGCATCACCTCGCCTTCGCGCCCCGCCATACCGCCGGTGCTGGCGCCGACCACGATTTTGGTCGGGGCAATCACCGAGCCGAGCGCCCCGCCCGCCGTCTGCGCGGCCAGGATGAGCGCCACACTGTAGCCCAGCAATTCGGCGGTGCGCTGCTGCAAAGCAGCGAAGACCACGTTCGAGTTCGTGTTGCTGCCGGTCATGAAGGCCCCCAGCGCCCCAATCCAGGGGGCGACGGCGGGGTAAGCCCGCCCCACGCCCTCCGCCAGCCCGCGCGCCAGCGCATCCGTCATCCCGGCGTGCTGCATCACCACGGCCATCGCCACCATGGAGGCAATCCCCACGCTGGAGGACATGACCCGCGTGACTGTGCCGGTGAGAATACGCTTCCCGGCCCCCGGCCCGTACCAGCCCGCCCTGCGGTAAATGAGGTACGCCAGGAGTGAGGAGGCCCCCAAAATGGTGCCGGCATGACGCAGGAAGTGGATGACGCGTCCCGGCCCGGCAGGGGTGACGAAGCCCAAAGAGGTCGCCATCTCCGGGAATTCCACCCGCAGGACGGCGACGCCCCCCAGAGCGGCCCGCGCTCCCGGAAGCAACTGCACCCCCAAAGTGACTGCCACCAACACCGCGTACCCGGAGAGCGCAATCAGGACGCGGCGGGTATCCAGCCTCCCGTTATCCCGCAGCGGGCCGCGATAGCGCCGCGCCAGCGGGATAGCCACCACCAGCCCGCCCAGACTTCCCAGGAAGGAGCCGACGTTCCACAAT
>DRKV01000120.1 GCA_011051635.1 Chloroflexota bacterium
CGTTCAAACGCCCATGACCCAATACATCATCCGCCGCATTTTCGCTTCTATTCCGGTTTTATTCGGCATTTTGCTGGTCACCTTCATTTTGGTGCGCGCCATCCCTGGCGACCCCTGCAAGGCCATTCTGGGGGAGAAGGCCACCCAGGAAGTCTGCGACCGTTTCATCCACGAAAATGGCCTCGACAAACCCGTCGCGGTGCAGTTCGGTATCTACGTCAACAAGATGATGCACGGTGATTTCGGCGAATCGATTCGCTTCAGCCGTCCGGTGAGCATCATCCTCATCGAGCGCCTGCCCCTGACCATTGAACTGGGCACCACCGCCCTCATCCTGGCGGTGATAGTCGGGATTCCCCTGGGCATCATTTCCGCCGTCCACAACAACTCCATCATAGACATCGTCACCATGATTGGAGCCAATACGGGGGTATCCATGCCGGTGTATTGGCTGGGCTTGATGTTGGCTTACGTCTTCGCTCTCAAGTTGCGCGGCACCCCTTTTTGGCTGCCACCTTCCGGGCGTTTGAGCGCCGGAGTCTCGCCGGTGCCCTTTTACGAATTCTACGGCTGGCAGATAGACCCCGAAACGCTGCGTTATCACGTGGTTGAGTTTATCGCCAACCTCTACATCCTGGATGCCATCCTGACCCGCGACTGGGCCGTGCTGGGAGATGCCATCAAGCACATGATTTTGCCCGCCGTGGCGCTCAGCACCATTCCCATGTCCATCATCGCCCGCATGACCCGCTCCTCCATGCTGGAAGTTCTGGGGCAGGATTACGTGCGCGCCGCCCGCGCCAAAGGGCTGCGGGAAAGCGTGGTCATTCTCAAGCACGCCTTCCGCAACGCGCTCTTGCCCATCGTGACCATCATCGGGCTGCAAATGGGCACCCTTTTCGCCGGGGCAGTCCTCACCGAGACGATTTTCAGCCTGGCGGGCGTCGGACGAATGCTGTTCGAGGCCATCACCGCCCGCGATTATCCCATCGTGCAGGCTTTTACGCTGGTGATTGCCATTGGCTACGTGGCGGTCAACCTGCTCACCGACCTCTCATACGCCTTCATTGACCCGCGCATCAAACTGGAGTGACCCCACCAATGGCACAGATTGCAACCCTTTCCCCCGAAGGCGACCGCCCCATCGAAGATTACCGCAAGAACAGTCTCTGGCGGCTCACCCTGCGCCGCATCTTCCGTCAACGCTCCGCGGTGATAGGCCTGAGCATCCTGGGCTTCCTGGTGTTCGTCGCCATCGCGGCCCCCATCCTGGCCCCCTACGACCCCATCCAGGTGCTCATCGGGGTGGAGCAGGTCAAGAAGCGTCAGGCCCCCTGCATCCACGCCCTGGGATGCCCCGCCGACCAGCCCCAGCACATCATGGGGATTGACGGCAACGTGCGCGACGAGTTCAGCCGGGTCATCTTCGGCTCGCGGGTCTCGCTCTACGTGGGCTTCACCACCATCGGCTTCGCCATCATCGTCGGCACCACCCTGGGTTCGGTAGCCGGATACGCCGGCGGATGGGTGGACAACCTCATCATGCGCGTCATGGACGTTTTGCTGGCTTTCCCCTCCCTCCTGCTGGCGATTGCCATCGTCAGCGTGTTGGGGCCGGGATTACAGAATGCGCTGCTGGCAATTGCCATCGTCAACATTCCCGTGTATGCCCGCGTCGTGCGCGCCAGCGTCCTGTCCGTCAAAGAGCAGGAATACGTCTCGGCCTCCCGCGCCCTGGGGGCCGGGCCGCTGCGGATTCTCTTCCAGCGCATCCTGCCCAACTCCCTGCCGCCGCTCATCGTGCAGGGTACCCTGGGCATCGCCACCGCCATTCTGGATGCCGCCGCCCTCTCCTTCCTCGGGCTGGGCGCGCAGCCTCCCACCCCCGAATGGGGTTCCATGCTCGGCTCGGAGCGCAATCAGGTCTTCACCGCCCCGCATCTGGTCTTCTACCCCGGCATCGCCATCATGATTACCGTGCTGGCCTTCAACCTGATGGGAGACGGCCTGCGGGACGCCCTCGACCCGCGGCTGGTCAATCGCACCGCGGAGTGAATCTGCCCCCGCAAACTGCCGCGCTCCCCGCCGCCGACGGGCAGGGCTGAAACCCCTGCCCTGTCCATCTCAAGTCCGCTTTGCGGACTGACCTCCCCGCAATGCTCTTCACCCGCACGACCTTCCTCGGTATAGACCCCACCGCCGGCCAGCGGCCTTTTGTGTACGCCGCGCTGGATGACGACCTGCGCCTGCTGGCCCTCAGCGAGGGGGATTTCGAGGCGGCGGTATCTTTCGCGGGGGGACAGCGCAGCGCTTTCGTGGCCATCAACGGGCCGCGGCAACCCAATCGGGGGTTGATGCGCTCCCCTGAGGTGCGCGAAGCGCTCTCCCCGCCGCCCCGTCCCGGGCGCTGGGAAAACTATCGGGTAGCGGAATACCTCCTCTATCAGCGCGGTATCTCCATTCCCCCCACCCCATCCGAAGAATCCGCCGCCCCCCGCTGGAAACAGCAGGCCATGAAACTCTTCCACACCCTGGAAGCCCAAGGGTATGCGCTCTATCCATCCGAGGGGGCCGGGCGGCAACTCCTGGAGACATACCCGCACGCCGTTTACACCATCCTGTTGGGACGCAAACCTTTCCCCAAGCACACTTTGGAGGGGCGCATCCAGCGCCAACTCGTGCTTTACGAGCGTCGGCTGGAGGTGCCCAACCCGATGCGGATTTTCGAGGAAATCACGCGGCACAAACTCTTGCAGGGCATCCTGCCCCTGGAGGGGCTGCACACCCCCGCGGAACTGGACGCCCTGGCCGCGGCCTACCTTTCCTGGCTGGCTGCGCGCCACCCGGAGGAGGTTCTCCTGCTCGGCGACCCCGCCGAAGGGCAGATTGCCCTGCCGCAGGGCAAGGAGAATCCGGCATGACCCGGCCCATCAAACCCGATACCACCTTTTCCAGGCATCCATGAGAACCCATATCATCATCAATCCCAGCGCAAACCGCGGCCAGGCTCGCACTTTGGCCGCGGATTTAGATTCCAGAGCGCTCCTGCCTCCCGGCAGCACGCGGACATTCACTTCTGCGCCCGGCGAGGCGGTCGTCCTGGCCCGGCAGGCCGCCGCGGAGGGCTGCGAGATGGTAGTCGCCGCCGGAGGGGACGGGACGGTACATGAGGTGGTCAACGGCCTGATGCAGGTCCCCGCGAAAAGCAGGCCGCGCCTGGGGATACTGCCAATCGGCTCCGGCAACGATTTCGCTTATGCGCTGGGCATTCCTCCCCAACCGGATGCCGCCGCGGAAGTCTTGCGGCAGGGTGTTCCTCAGCGGGTGGACATCGGCATGGCGCAAGACGAACACGGGAAGGTCGAGTATTGGGATAACACCCTGGGCATCGGCTTCGACGCCGCAGTCAACGTGCGTTCCCGGCGCATCAATCTCGCCAACGGCTACCTGATTTACCTCCTGGCCGCCCTGCAAACCGTCATCTACGAGCACCGTCCGCTGCGCTTCCGCTTTCAGGGGCCTGACGAGACTTGGGAGAAGGAATTGCTCATGCTTTCTTTCTGCAACGGGCCGCGGGAGGGGGGCGCATTCCGGCTTGTGCCGCAGGCCGACCCCTGCGACGGGGTTCTCGACTATGCGCATCTTTCGCCCGTCCCCCGCTGGCGCACGGTGCGCGCCCTCTTCATGGCGATGCAGGGCACGCATACCGGCCTGCCCGAAATTCATCTGGGGCAAACCACGCAGGCCGTCGTCGAAGGCAACCTCCCTTTCAAGGTCCACATGGACGGAGAAATCTACCTCGGCGACGAAAGCGCCAGCCGCCGCCTGGAAATCACCCTGCTCCCTGCCGCCCTGCGGGTGCAAGTGCCGGGGGAATGATGAAGGCAGAAGGATGAATGGTGAATGCAGGGCGCGGCCCTTTCGCATTTGCCAACCTGCACACTTGCAAACTTCCCTACTTGCATACTTGTATACTTTCTCACTTCCCCACTGGCAAACTTTCTTCATGCTCACCATCCACTCCCTCACTCTCGGCCCCGTGCAAACCAACGCCTATCTCGTGGCGGATGAGGCTTCGCGCACCGCGGCGGTCATAGACCCGGCCTGGGACGGGGCGCGCATCGTGGAGGCCGCCCGGCGGCGCGGCTGGCGCATCGCCCACATCTGGCTCACCCACGCTCATTTCGACCATCTCGGCGGGGCGGGGGCTGTCTCGGACGCCATCAATCCCCCCGTGCCGGTTGCCTTGCATCCCGCCGATTACCCCCTGTGGCGGGTGGAGGGCGGCGCGCCCCTCTTCGGGATGCACATTGACCCCGGCCCGGAGCCGACCATCGAACTGTATCACGGCCAGACCCTCCACCTCGGCGAGACTGTCTTTGAGGTGCGCCACGCTCCCGGTCACACCCCCGGCCACGTGCTCTTCTACTGCCCCCAGGCGGGCGCGGCCTTCGTGGGGGACGTCATCTTTCGGGGCAGCATCGGACGCACCGACCTGCCGGGCGGCGATTACGCCACCCTGCTGGAGAGCATCCGCACCCAGGTGCTCACCCTGCCGGAGGCCACCCGTCTCTACCCCGGCCACGGCCCCGCCACCACCGTGGCAGAGGAGCGGCGCAGCAATCCGTTTTTACGGTAGTACGCCCCCTCGCGCAGAGAAAACGGCTTCCATCGGGCAAACAGGGGTTGCGTCACACCACGGAGGGCATCTCATAGCGAAGAAGAAAAAGAAGAGGGGAAATTACCACTTCCTTGACCCGCCGATATTTCGCCAGAACTGTTTGGCTGAGAGGCACAAACACGGCATAGCGGTGTAACTGTAGGACAACTGCTCGCAGTTGTCCCCCCAAAAAACCACAACAGCCCTCTCCCATTGCCGGAGGGGGCTGTTCACTTCCGGGAAACCGGGCGCGGCTCAATTATCCGGCGCGCCGACGGCGACCCAGGCTTCGATGACGGCAATCTGTTCCTCCGTCAGGAAGGGAGGGCCGTCGAAAGGCATCCGGGGGATAGACTCGCCGCGGATGCGGAGGATAAGTTCGCTTTCTTCCGGTTTGCCGGGGACGATGACGGGACGGTAGGTTCCGCCGGCGACGACGTGCTCGTAATCAACGAGTTGCAGGCCGCGGGGCGGGTTCGCTCCGCTGTGGCACTTGATGCAGCGTTCGGTGAAGATGGGCTGCACGTCGACGGCGTAACTCGGGCCGGCAGGGACGGGAGCCTCCGTGGGGGCGGGAGGGGATGTGGCCGCGGGAACGGCGGTCCGGCTGGGGACGGGGGTCAGGGTAGCCGTCGGGGGCGGAGGCGCTTTGGGAGCGCAAGCCGCCGCAAACAAGGCCAGTCCCGACAACAGGGGGAGCAGGAAACGCTTCATGGGGAGATGTCCTCATAAACAAAGGGGACTTCCGAAGCCGCGCAGACTTCGGAAGTCCTGGTCAGGTGGGGTGCGGCGGTTACGGCAATTCGGGGAAGCCGTTGACTTCGTCGTTGTGGAACCAGATGAATTCGTTGGCAGCGTGCATCGCTCCGGCAGCATCGAAATTGCCGTCGGTGACCGTCCAGGCTCCCATATCGAAAGTGACTTCGGTGGCAAAGACGGGGGCGATACCGTAGTCGCCGCCGGCCATGGGGGGCTTGGGGATGGTAGGATAGCCGTAGAAGATGGGCGGTTCGTCCTGCTCGAAGGTGCCTTTGGCAACCGGGATGGGGGGCACGGACTGTTGCAAGCCACTCTTGTTCACGGCGTTCAGGTAGAAGGTCGTGAAGATGTCTTCCACGGCGGTCTGGTCAACGGCGTCGCCGGCATAGTAGCGCAAACTGTTGAGGGCGCCCATGATGACGGCCACGTTGTCGATGGTGTAGGTGTGCTGGCTGTCGAAAATGCCGTGACCGGGGTTGAAATCGGCGGAGAGGGCATCGAAGGCAGCGGCAGCGGCGTTCAGATAGGCATCGTCGCCCGTCATGCGATAGGCTTCCATGAGACCGCGGATGGCAAAGGCGTTTTCGGTGGCGTTGGCCGGTTCTTCGGCGGAGAGCGCCTGACCGAAGGCAGCGATTTTATCCAGGGCGGGCTGCACGTTATCCCGATTGGCAGTATCGGCGGCGTACCAGGCCAGCGCCTGGATGGCGAGGGAGGTTTCCTCGATGCCTTCTGGCTGGCGGTCGGCCAGCGCCCCAAAGAGCATGTCGGCTGCGCCCAGGAACATGGCACCCTGGTCGGGGTTGCGATAGCGGTTGGAGGCGCTGTGCGGCACTTGTTCGAGGGTCAACAGGTTGCCCACATCGCTGAAGGCTTCCAGCATGACCCAGTTTCCGGCGTAATCCAGGGTGCCGTCGCTATTCACAAAGAGACCGTCTGCGTTCTTCATGTTTTGGACGGCGTATTGCAACTGCATCTTGGATTCGGCGTTGAGCACCATTCCGACGAAACGCCACTGGGCGCCGAAATCATCTTCCGCTGTGCCGAAGTGGTTGTCCACGTGGAACTGTTTAGCCCATTCGCTCTCTTTGATGATTGTCCAGCCCATGGCGCGGGTGGTGATTGTGGCGTCGAAGGAATCGGGGTTCCAGCGCTGGGTGGCGAAATCGGCGGTATCCAGTTTGGTGATGTAGTGGGGGTCTCCGCTGGCGTAGACGGCCTGCAGAAGGGCGGGGTTGACGGGAGGCATGGCGGTATCACCGTCGTCGGGGTTGGCGTCCGCGGCCTGCACCATGGCCTGCACCATTTCCATTTCGGGCATGAAGGTGACGCCCATTCCGGAGCGCATCACCAGGTTGCCCAGGTTGTAACGCGAGTACCAGTACCCTTCCTCTTCGGCGGCGGTGATGTCGAAGGGAATTTCGGTGGGAGCCGGGGCCACAGTGGGAGCTTCGGTCGGCGCTTCGGTCGGGGCCGCGGTGGGAGCCTGCGTGGGCGCGGGGGGTTGGGTAGCCGTCGCGGGCGCTTTGGTGGGCGGAGCGGCGGTGGGCGTCGGGGAGGCGGAGGCGCAGGCCGCGGCCAGCAGGGCAACGATGAGGAGCAACAAAACTGCGATTTTCTTCATGGGGGAATTCCTTTCTCAGAGAAGTTCAATGGGAGCAGGAAAGGTGTCCTTCGGGCCCGTAAAGGAGCCTTTCGAGCGGGTTACGGGAAGTGTTCCGTGTAGATTGGATGACGGGAGAAGATGATTCCTTACCTTGCGTTTCTACGGGACATCCCCGCTGACCGGTGATACTCCCCCTAAAAAGAAAACGCCCTCCCGAAATCGGGAGGGCGTTTTCTTCGTTGTCGCCGGAAAACCTACTTGGCGTAATCCACCGCCCGCGTTTCGCGGATGACGGTGACTTTGATTTGACCGGGGTACTGCATCTTCTCTTCGATTTCCTTGGCGATGTCACGCGCCAGGATGGTGGCCGCGGCGTCGTCCACATCCTGGGGGCGGACGAAGACCCGAATTTCGCGGCCCGCCTGAAGGGCGTAACTCTCCTCCACTCCCTTGTGGGCCGTGGCGACCTCTTCCAGGGCGCGCACCCGCTTGATGTACTGCTCCAGACTCTCGCGGCGCGCTCCGGGCCGCGCTCCGGAGATGGCATCGGCGGCCTCCACAATCACGGCCTCCACGCTCTCCTGCTCCACCTCGTGGTGATGGGCGGCCACGGCGTTGACGATGCGGGAGGACACGCCGTAACGCTTGATGAACTCGGCCCCGATGCCGGCGTGCGTGCCTTCCACGTTGTGGTCCATGGCCTTGCCGATGTCGTGGAGGAAGGCGGCGGTCTTGGCGACGGTGACATCCGCCCCCAGTTCGGAGGCAATCACGGTGGCGAGTTTGGCCGTCTCTACCGCGTGGTCGAGTTGATTCTGCCCGTAGGAGGTGCGGAATTTGAGGCGTCCCATCATCTTGACGATAGCCGGATGCAGCCCTGCCACGCCCGCATCGAAGGCGGCCTGCTCCCCGGCCTCCTCGATGATGCGCTCCACGGCCTGCTGCTCCTTACGAAGCACCTTTTCGATGTACGCCGGATGGATGCGCCCGTCCAGGACGAGTTTTTCCAGGGCGCGGCGGGCCACCTCGCGACGCACGGGGTCGAAACTGGAAATGGTGACCGCCTCGGGGGTGTCGTCCACAATCACATCCACCCCGGCGGCCTGTTCGAAGGCCTTGATGTTGCGCCCGTTGCGCCCGATGATGCGCCCCTTCATGTCGTCGGAGGGCAGGTTGACCACTTTGGTGGTAATCTCGCTGACGTGCTCGGAGGCGACTCGCTGGATGGCATCCGCAATCAGTTTGCGGGCGCGCTTCTCCCCTTCGTCGCGGGCCTCGGCCTCAATCTGGCGGATGATGCGGGCCATGTCCTCCCGCGCCTCGCGCCCTACTTTTTCCAGCAGCACCTGCCGGGCCTCGTCCACGCTCATCTTGGCCACCCGCTGCAATTCTTCCAGTTGCTTCTCTTCAGCCTTCTTCAGTTCGTTGAAACGTTTATCCAGACTGCTCTGGCGGCGGTTGAGATTCTCCTGGTTACGTTCCAGACGCTCGGAACGCTGCTCCAGTTCATCTCGGCGACGCTGCAAGCGCTCGTCGAAGCGCTCCAGTTCCTGGCGGCGGCGCTCGATTTCTTTCTCGGCCCGCTCGCGCAAAGCAAGCGTCTCCTCCTGGGCCTTGAGGCGGATTTCCTGCGCCTCGGCGCGGGCGCGCTGCAAGATGTTGCCCGCTTCCGCCTCTTCTCGCTGGATGCGCTCCTCACATTGACGCTGTTTCCAGATGTACCCAACAGCGCCGCCCAATCCCAGAGCCAGCACAATGAGTAGAACAACAAGTATCGGATTCATGGGGTTTCCTCAGTCTCGTCATTTTTAAGGTTGGATTGCAGGTCGTCCCACAAGCGGCGCACCGCTTCGGAGGCCACATCGTAGGAAAACCCGCGCCGGGCCAGGTAAGCGCCCATCTTTTGGCGAAATTCCTGCCAGGGGAGATGGCGCAAACGGCGCAGCCGTTTTTGCCCGGCCCGATATGCCAGGTCGGTCTCGTCCAGGAGGGAAGCCTCCAGAACGGCATCAGTGATTTTCTCAGGGACGCCGCGCTGCCGCAACTCCTGCCGCAAGATTCTCGCCCCGCGAGGGCGAAAGGCCAGGCGATTCTCCACCCAGGCACGGGCAAAGGCGGCATCGTCCAGCAGGCCATTCTCTTGCAGGCGTTCCAGCACCGTCTCGACCACAGACGGGGGCGTCTCGTGTTTTTCCAGGTTGCGGCGCACTTCTTCCTGAGTGCGGGGACGATAAGACAAAAAGCGCACCGCCCGCTGATAGGCGACCTCTACGGCATCTTCGGCCTGCAACGCCGCAATCTTTTCTTCCGTCAGTTCCTGTCCCACCCGCAGCCAGGCAGCCACGATGCGGCTCAACCCAAAGGCGAATTCGCCATCCAGGAAGACGTTAACGCGGTGGGGATTGCGTTTTTGCAGGCGTAAAGCCGTGATTTTGCGGCTCATAAACGGTAGGGAAAACAAAACAGCCGCGACTTGCGTTCCACAAGCCACGGCTGAACAACTGCAACACGGCGTATTTGGTGAAACTTACCCTGATTCCAAATGCAGAAAAAGGACGGCTACCTGAAAATGGGAGATAAACCCAGGAGCCTAAACGCCTTTCCCGGGGGAAAAGCGGAAGGTATTCGCATCGTTGGAACGGTCGCGCCCCCCAGAAGGGTGCGCTTCCCCGGATAGTCTCTCCGCAGCGCACATCGGGAAACGGTTCCCGGTGCTGCCGTTATGGAGAGGAAGAACCTGAGCAAAAAAAGAGGCTATTCGCTTGAATGGCGGGGAGATACCAGACTTTTTCTCAAACGAACGTCTTTACCGCATCAGTACATGATTATGCGCTCGGAAAGCATCTTCCCTGCAAAACAGCCTTCTCATCCTCAGGCAAAATACGCCTGTCGTGCAGCAAATCCTGCGTGGCTTTTAGAACGTCCTGATTGCACGCGTTTCGGTATGGACAAGTCTTTATCGGCCAGCGTCGTATCGCCCGCGAGGGCAATCCGCAGCAAGCCTAATAAACCTTTGTAAAAGTTTACATTATTCCGTAGAATGTGACAAGGGTTATTAAGAAAATCATGCCAATTGAGGTATTTCGTTCGCGGGCTTCGGGGTACAATAAAGTGGAAGCGGTTTCGCAATCCAGCCACACAAGGCTGGCCTCACCCTGTTTTTGGAGGGCACCATGAGCAGCATTACCAAACAAGATGCCCTGGAATACCACCGTTTAGGTGGCAAGCCAGGGAAAATTTCGATTTTGCCGACCAAGCCGCTAACCACCCAACGCGACCTGGGGCTGGCTTACTCCCCCGGCGTGGCCTACCCCGTGTTGGATATCGCCGAAGACCCTTCGCTGGCTTACGAGTACACATCCAAAGGGAACCTGGTGGCGGTTGTCTCCAATGGAACGGCCATTTTGGGGTTGGGCGACCGCGGCGCGCTGGCCTCCAAGCCTGTGATGGAAGGCAAGGGCGTTCTCTTCAAGAAGTTCGCCGACATTGATGTTTTCGATATCGAAGTAGACAGTCACGACCCGGATGAAATCATCAAGGTGGTAGCCGCCATCGCCCCCACCTTCGGCGGCATCAACCTGGAAGACATCAAAGCGCCGGAGTGCTTTTACATCGAAGAAACCCTCAAGGAGATGCTGGACATCCCCGTTTTTCACGACGACCAGCACGGGACGGCTATCATCTCCAACGCCGGGCTGCTCAACGCGCTGGAAATCGTCGGCAAAGACATCGGCGAAATCAAACTGGTGGTCAACGGAGCGGGCGCTTCGGCGGTTTCCTGCACCAACCTGGCTATCAAATTGGGCGTCAAACCCGAAAACGTCATCATGCTGGATTCGCGGGGCGTGCTCTACAAAGGGCGCACGGAGCGCATGAACAAGTACAAGGAAATGTTCACCGTGGAGACCGATGCCCGCACCCTGGACGATGCCATCGAGGGCGCCGATGTGTTCTTCGGACTCTCCGTGGCCGACGTGCTGACCGCCGAGATGGTCAAGAAAATGGCCGACCGCCCCATCATCTTCGCCATGGCAAACCCCGACCCCGAAATCCGCTACGAGGTCGCCAAGGCTGCCCGCCCGGATTGCATCATGGCAACCGGACGCTCCGACTACCCCAATCAGGTCAACAACGTGCTGGGCTTCCCCTTCATTTTCCGCGGGGCGCTGGATGTCCACGCCAGGGCTATCAACGACGAGATGAAACTGGCCGCCGTGCGCGCCCTGGCCGCCCTGACCAAAGAGGACGTACCCGACAGCGTACTGCGCGCTTACGGTCTGGAGAGCCTCAAGTTCGGAGAGGATTACATCATCCCCAAGCCCTTCGACTCGCGCGTTCTGCTGTGGGAAGCGCCCGCCGTGGCGCAGGCCGCCATGGAAACCGGCGTGGCGCGCATCACGATTGACATTGACGAATACCGCGAACGGCTGAAGATGCGCATGGGCAAGGGCGAACAGGTACGCACCTTCATCGTCAACAAGGCCAAATCCACCGCCCCCAACAAGCGGATTGTCTTTGCCGAAGGTGAAGAACCGAAAATCATCCGCGCTGCGGCGCACGTGGCCGACGAGAACATCGCCGAACCCATCCTGGTGGGCAACCCTGAGGTCATCCAGGGGCACATCGAACGTCTGGGGCTGGAGTTCACCCCCACGGTGGTTTACCCACCGAAATTTGCCCGCCTGGACGAGTATGTGCAGGCTTACCACAAGATGCGCTGGCGCAAAGGCGTTACTCTCTCCGACGCCCAGAAGCAGGTACTGGAGCCAAACGTCTTCGGTCCTCTGATGGTCAAGATGGGCGACGCCGACGCCTTCGTCTCCGGGCTGACCTACGAATACCCGGATGTCATCCGCCCGGCGCTGCAAATCCACCACACCCAGGAGGGCGTACAGCGCGCCGCGGGGGTCTACATCATGATTGCCAACGACCGGGTGTACTTGTTCACGGACGCCACGGTCAACATTGACCCCAGCGCCGAAGACCTGGCCGAAATCGCCTGTCTGGCGGCCAACTTCGCCCGCCAGATGGAAATCGAGCCGCGGGTCGCCTTGCTCTCCTTCTCCAATTTCGGCAGCACCCCGCACCCGCTCTCTGCCAAAGTGAGCAAAGCAGTCCAACTCATCAAGGAGAAGTGCCCCGACCTGGCCGTGGACGGCGAGATGCAGGCCGACACGGCTGTGGTTCCCGAACTGATGGAGGAACGCTTCCCCTTCAGCCAGGTCAAGGATGCCAACGTACTGGTCTTCCCCTCGCTGGAATCGGCGAACATCGCCTACAAACTGCTCGCCCGCCTGGGGAACGCCCAGGCCATCGGGCCTATCCTCCTGGGCATGGGCGCGCCGGTTCACGTCCTCCAGGCCGGCGACGACGTGCGCGACATCGTCAACATCGCCGCGGTAGCCGTGATGGACGCCGCCAGCCGCTAATTTTTCCATCGCCCGTTCAGACCTCCGAGGTTTCGGAAACCTCGGAGGTCTTTTTGTAGGACAACTGCTCACAGTTGTCCTACGCGCAAGCCC
>DRKV01000121.1 GCA_011051635.1 Chloroflexota bacterium
GACGACATCAAGCGCCGCGTCCAGGAGGCCGCCGAGATGCTGGGCATCACCGAATTGCTGGACCGCAAACCCCGCCAACTCTCCGGCGGTCAGCGCCAGCGCGTTGCCTTGGGCCGTGCCATCGTGCGCGAGCCGAAGGTCTTCTTGCTGGATGAGCCTCTCTCCAACCTGGACGCCAAACTGCGGGTTGAGACGCGGGCCAACATCAGTCGCCTCCACAAGCGTTTGGAGACCACCTTCATCTACGTCACCCACGACCAGGTGGAGGCCATGACGATGGCGACCCGCATCGCAGTGATGAACCGGGGCATTTTGCAGCAGGTAGATACGCCTCAAAACCTGTACGACAAACCCGATAATATCTTCGTGGCCGGTTTCATCGGCTCGCCGGCGATGAACTTCTTCAACGCCCACGTCCGCAAGGACGGCGATGCCCTCTATGTGGACGGCGGGGCCTTCAAGGTGCAGATTCCCGAAGACCGCAAAGCCCCTTATTACGATTATGTGGACAAACCCGTCGTCTTTGGCATCCGCCCCGAAGACATCCATGACCCCAACTTTGCGCCTCCCGGCATCAAGCCTCAGCCTGTGGAAGCCAAAGTGGACGTCACCGAACTGATGGGCAACGAAATCTTCGTTTACCTCAACGCCGGTGAGCACAACTTCGTCGCCCGCGTCGACCCGCGTACCTCCTTCCGCATGGGCGATACCGTCCAGGTGGCTTTCAACATGGAGAACATGCACATCTTCGACCGCGACACCGAACAGGCCGTGCGCTGACGTTCCCCGCTTTCGGTAACAATCTATCACACGAGACCACAGGGCGGCTTGCCTGCTCCGTGGTCTTTTTTGCTGAACCGCTTAACAGGAGATTCCCATGCCATTCGATTACCTTCCCCCTCTCTTCAACAAGACCAAAACCAAAATCGTCCTCCTCGTTCTGGATGGACTGGGCGGTATTCCCTTCGATGAGCGCGGCCTGACCGCCCTCGAAGCCGCCAACACCCCCAATCTGGATAAACTGGCCGCCGAAGGCACTCTCGGACAGACCGTCCCCCTGGCCCCCGGCGTCACTCCCGGCTCCGGCCCCGCCCATCTGGCGCTTTTCGGCTACGACCCCCTCGGCAACCCCGTCGGGCGCGGCGTGCTCTCCGCCTTTGGCGTCGGGCTGGATGTCCGCCCCGGTGACGTGGCCGCCCGCGGCAACTTCTGCACTCTGGACGAAAATGGCCTGATTGCCGACCGCCGCGCCGGGCGCATCCCCACCGAAGAGGCCCTCCCCATCGTGGAGAAACTCAAAAAGGTGCAGATTCCCGGCGTGCAGGTGGATGTAGCCCCCGTGAAGGAGTACCGCTTTGCCGTGGTGATGCGCGGCGAAGGGCTGGACCCCCGTCTGGCGGATACCGACCCCCAAAAGACGGGCGTCGCCCCCCTGCCGGTGCGGCCCCTGGCCCCCGAAGCGGAGCGCGCCGCCGAACTCTTCAACCAATGGATTGCCGCCGCCCGTGCTGCCATCGCCGATGAGCCTCGCGCCAACGGTCTCACCCTGCGCGGTTTTGCCACCGACCCGGCGCTCCCCAATTTCGACGCCGCCTACAATCTGAAGGCCGCCTGCGTGGCCGTCTATCCCATGTACAAGGGCGTCTCCAAACTGGTCGGCATGGACGTTATCTCCTTCGAGGGTGAATACCCCGCCGATGAGTTCGCCGCTGCCGCCCGAATCTGGGACGACTACGATTTCATCTTCATCCACATCAAGAAGACCGACAGCATGGGCGAAGACGGAAACTTCGACGGCAAGGTACACGTCATCGAGATGGTGGACGAAGCCCTGCCCCAGTTGATGGTCCTCCAGCCGGACGTCCTCATGGTCACGGGCGACCACTCCACCCCTTGCAAACTCCGCTCGCACTCCTGGCATCCCGTCCCCTTCCTCCTGTGGGCGCCTGCCAGCGCCCGCGCCGACGACCAGACGACCTTCGGGGAGCGCGCCTGCGCCCGCGGCGGCCTGGGGACCTTCCCGGCCCGCGATGCCATGCCCCTGGCGCTGGCCCACGCCGGGCGGCTGGACAAGTTCGGAGCGTGACAATGCCGCGGCGCGGCTGCTTTTTGCTGGGGATTTTGTTTCTCGCACTGACGGGCTGCACGCGCTCGCAAGGGAGCGTGCAGCCTCCCTCTTTACCCCCCGCTTTGCGCGCCTCCCCCGCTCCGCCGCGGGTCTTCCTGCCTCTGGCGATGCGTTTTGACCCGCCGACCGCAACGCCCACCCCCGCGGCGACTTCCACGCCCACCCTCACCCCCTCCCCGACGCCCACGCCCACGTCGCCGCCGGTGACGCTGAACTTCTGCGCCAGCCTGCCCGCCGGCGGGCTGCCCATCCCCGACGGCGATTTCGACGGCCTGCAAAGCCGCCTCCCGGTGGATTATGCCGGCACGCTGGTGGATGTGGACCTGCGCCTGGAAATCGCCCATACCTGGGTGGGCGACCTGCGGGCGGTCTTAAGCCATGCTGGGCAGGAGGTCGTCCTGATGGAGCGCCCCGGCGCGGGGGCGAACCCGCCTTCCGGCTGCCCCGGCAATGATGTCCGCGTCCATCTGGACGACGACGCCCCGGCTGCCGTGCAGGAGGCCTGCAACGAGA
>DRKV01000122.1 GCA_011051635.1 Chloroflexota bacterium
GCCGCCCGCCGGAGTTGGGAATTCAGATTGTACCGCTCTGCATCGGGCAAACTTTCAGCAATGCGGTACATCTGGTCAATATACTCGAGGCTGAGTTGCCACACCCGCAATTTTTCAAACTTGAAGGGCATCTCCTATCTCCTGAACCCATCGTCCGTGGTCCGCCGTCTGTCATCTGTGGTCTGTCGTCTGTGGTCCGCGGTCCACCGTCCATCGTCCACGGTCTATCTTCTCACCACCTCCACCGCCCGCAACGTCTTCTCCCCCGGCGTTTCGTCCGGCCAGCCGAGGAAGAGCATCCCTTCCGGCTGCCAGGCGGCGGGCAGATTGAGGGCGGCGCGGGTTTCGGCGGGAGCGTAGAGCGGCCAGCAAATCCAGTTGCCGCCCAGCCCCTCGGCGTGGGCGGCCAGCAACAGGTAGGTCACCGCGTTGGCGACGGATTGCACACCCATGTGATGTTCTTCGGGGGTATCGTCTCGCACGGCGGCGGTATCGCGGCAAAACAGCAGCACGACCGGGGCTTCGCTCAGGCGGCGCAGGGAGCGTTCCACGCGGGCGGCGATGTCGGTTTCGAGCGCGCCTTCGGCTTCCATATCGGCGCGCATCTTGTCGGTCAGGGCGCGTCCCAGGCGTTCACGGGCGGTAGCATTTTGCACGAGCACAAAGCGCCAGGGCTGGAGGTTGTGCGCCGATGGCGCGTGGATGGCGGTCTCCAGCAGGCGGTGGAGCAGGTCTTCCGGCACCGGCTCGGTTTTGAAGCGGCGGATGCTGCGCCGCGAACGCAGAAACGCGTGCAGTTCCGCCGCCTTCTGCGGTCTGTGGTCTGCCGTCTGTGGTCTATCGTCCACCGTCCACGGTCTACCGTCCATCAGTGCGCCCCCACTTTCTCAATCCGAATGCGATAGCGGACGCGCACTTCGCCCGGCGGGATGTCCCAATCCTGGCCGGTGTACTTGCGCGCCAGGCGGTGGATGTGCTCCACGGCGCCCTCCTCGGTAATTTCGGCCACCCGCCCGCGGAGTTGCACGTAGCGGTAAGGGTCGCGCGGGTCGAGGATGCACAAGGCCACCTGCGGACGGGCGCGCATGTTGCGGTCTTTGACGCGGCCTTTGGCGGAGTTGAGCCACAGGTCGCCGCCCTCCACGTTGAACCACACCGGCGTGACCTGCGGTGAGCCGTCGGGCATCAGGGTCGCCAGCACCGCCAGGGCGCGGGTCCCGTCTTGCAACAAATCCAGGTGAGTGGAGGGAATTTGCGCTTTCATCGAAACAAATCCTTTTCCCTGGGGCGCAGCAAATCCCCCAAGCGGCCTTCGGCCAGCGGGTAGGGGAAACCGCGCGCGTGGACAACGGGTGTCCCCTCGGCGGCCTGTCCCATCATCAAACTGGCGGCGGCGGCCAGTTCGTCGGCCACACCCACCACGGTGACGCGCAGTTCGTAACCGAACAGGTCGTGCCAGCCGCGCTCATCCATCACCGCGGGCAGCCCGGAAAGGCCAATCGTCACCCCGACTGTGCCCTCACGCCAGGCGCGCCCGTGAGAATCGATGGTGAGCACGCCCAGCCGCGCCCCGCTGATGGCTTCCAGCGCGGCGCGAATGCGGTCGGCGGAGGCGTCGGGGTCTTCGGGGAGCAGGAGGTACCATTCCTCCACCCCTGGCCCCTCCCCTACAGGGGGAGGGGAAACATTGGAATGGTCAATCCCGGCATTAGCGCACACGAAGCCGAGTTTGTGCTCCACAATTACCAGCCCGGGGCGGGTGCGTAACACTTCGTTGCTCTCGCGCAGGATGAGTTCACACAAACGGGGGTCTTTCTCGCTGGCGGCGGCCAGTTCCTGCGCCGCGGGCGAGGGGGTGACATCTGCCAGGTTGACCAGCCGCCCCTCCGCTTTGCTGACGATTTTTTGAGCCAACACCAGAATATCACCGTCTTGCAAGGTGATATTTGCACGCTTGCAAGATGCCCATATCAATTCTGTCAGGTCGTCGCCGGGCTGGACGAGAGGGATGCCGGGGAGGGGGGTGAGGGTGAGGGACATGGTGTGGACGGTGGACGATAGTCTACGGTCTACGGTCAACGGTCCACGGTCTAGTCCGCAGACGCAACTCCCGTCACGCGGATGCCGGCGTGAGTCGAGCCGTAGGTCTTGTTCAGGTAAATCAGCACGCTGGTCAGGCCCTCCACCACGGCGGAATTTTCGATGGGGCCGGCGTCCCAGGCGCGCAGACCGGCATCTTCCACCAACTGGATGACCACCTGACGGTTCTTCTTCCCTTTGCCGGTCACCAGCACGTCGCAATCTATCGCGCCGTCTTCCCACAGCAGTTCGTGGGAGATGTTCTGGAAGGCATCCACCACCGCGACACCCGGACCGAGAATTTCCTGCGCTTCCTGAGCCGCGCTGCCCGCCGGGGGCATCTGCGCCTTGATGACTTTGGGCGGGACGAGGGGGACGGTCACGTCCACCACGATTTTGCCTTGCACGGCTTCTTTGACGCTTTCCAGCGTTGGACGGTGGGCGGCATACGGCACGGTGACGACCACAAGGTCGGCCTGAGCTGCGGCTCCGGGGTTGAGCAGCCCGTGAACGGGGGCCTTCTCATCCCCCAGGCGAGCGCGCACATCCGCGGCCGCGGCCTGCGCCTTCTCCGCCTTGCGCGAGCCGATGATGACAGAATAACCGGCCTTGGCCCAGCGCCACGCCAGACCTTTGCCTTCTTTTCCGGTGCCGCCGAGGATGGCGAGGGTAGGTTTTGGGGTCATAGAATCTCCTTCGGAATGTACGGGGTACAGGGTACAACGTACAACGTACTATTTCAACGATTGCTTCAATGCGCCGACGAGAGCGGCGATTTTTTCAACCTGGGCGTAGGTAGAGCGAAATTGTTCGCGAGTGATATAGTTCACATCGAGAGCGACATACAACAAGGATTGGACTTCCAGCGCCGAGCGTTGTGCGAAGGTCAGAAACTGTCTGAAAGAGGGATTGGAACGCGCC
>DRKV01000123.1 GCA_011051635.1 Chloroflexota bacterium
AGCCCGAAATGCCCGGATTCTCCCTCCCGTGACCCATTCTCCTTTACCCGCCCCCTGCCAAAGAAAACGGGGCGGGTCGGGAGTTATCCCGACGCCGCCCCGCTGCGATTCCGGCGGAGGCGTTATCCGCCGCTGATGATGTTCTTGAGCAAATCGCCGCCGATGCCGTCTATACCGCGGGTCTCGCCGCCGCTTTTGGAGAAGGTGATGCCCTGTTTGATGCGGTCAACCAGGCGGGAGAAGGGCAGACTTTGCAGGTACACCGTACCGGGGCCGGTGAGGGTCGCCAGGAAGAGGCCCTCGCCGCCAAAGAGGGCGTTCTTGAAGCCGCCCACGAATTTGATGTCGTACCGGACGCTGGTAGCAAAGGCCACGATGCAGCCGGTATCCACCCGCAGGGTTTCGCCGGGACCGAGTTTTTTCTCGATGACGGTTCCCCCGGCGTGGACGAAGACCATCCCGTCGCCGGTCAGGCGCTGCAGGATGAAGCCTTCTCCGCCGAAGAGACCGGCGCCCAACTTCTTGGTGAAGGCCACCTCAATTTCGGTGCCGCGGGCGGCGCACAGGAAGGAATCTTTCTGGCAGAGCACCTCTCCGCCGAAAACATCCAGGTCGAAGGGCACGATTTTGCCGGGGTAGGGAGCGGCGAAGGCAACGCGGCGTTTCTGGCGTCCGGTGTTCAGGAAGGTGGTGATGAAGAAACTTTCGCCAGTGAGCATCCGCTTGAAGCCCTTGAACAGCCCGCCGCCGGTGCCGGTCTGCATTTCGATGTCGTCTTCCATGTAGGTCATCGTCCCGGCCTCGGCGCGCACGCCCTCGCCGGGGTCCAGTTCGACTTCGACGAGTTGCAGGTCATCGCCGTAGATGGTGTAGTCGATTACGTCAGCCATTGTTTTTCTCCTTTGGAATGGGGGGATGGGAAGGTTGTGGTTTGGTGAACGCAGATTACGCTGATGCCCGCCGATTTGCGCTGGTGCAGCGGGGATGCCGGGGCGGGTAGTGGCAGAGTTTGGCTGATGGCAAGCGGGGACTTCGCTCTTCCCCCTTCCCGGCCTTCCCCCAAAGGGGGCAGAGGCGATTTTCTCCCCCCATTGGGGGGAGAAGTCCACAGGACAGAGGGGGGACGCGTCAGTCAATTTTAGCCACTATCCCGGGACGCCAGGGGGGAGGTCATTGCGGGCAGGGCTGGAACCCCTACCCTGGGTTCACCAAGTCCGCTCTGCGGACTCCCTGTCTGCCGAGGGGTGAGGTCATTTCAGCGTCTCTTCCAGGATGGCGCGCATGGCCTCCAGGGCGCGGCCGCGGTGACTGATGCGATTCTTCTCGTCTTCGGGGAGTTCGGCCAGGGTGCAGCCGCGCTCCGGCAGGTAGAAGATGGGGTCGTAGCCGAAGCCGTTGCTGCCGCGCTCTTCGGGGATGATTTCGCCGGGCAGGACGCCGCGGGTGTACCGCTTTTCTCCGCCGGGGAGGGCCAGGCAGGCCACGCAGACGAATTGCGCCCGCCACGGGCGAGGGTGCGGGGCGAGATTCTCCAACAGGTAGGCGCGCCGCTCGGCGTCCGTGGCGTTGGGGAAGGGGGCGAAGCGGGCGGAGCGAATCCCCGGCAGGCCGTTTAACGGGGCCACTTCGAGGCCGGAATCATCCGCCAGGGTGGGCAAGCCGCTGGAAAGGGCGTAAGCCGCGGCCTTGAGGGCCGCGTTCCCCCGGTAGGTATGGGCGGTCTCCTCCACTTTCAGGCGCAATCCCAGGGCGTCCGGGGTGGTCAGGTCGAAGGGCAATCCGGCCAGGAGGGAGGTGATTTCCCGCATCTTGCCGGGGTTGGAGGTGGCAATCAAGAGGGTGGGCATGGCGTTCCTCGGGGTAGAATGAGAATGCAATTATACCCTCTCACCCTTGCTTGACGCTCCTGTGCCCCTATGTTATAGTCAGGTCACCTATGCAGTGCCGCCCTCGCGTGCGGCGCTCATTTTTTGGATGGTGCCCCATGAGCGGTTTCAACCCTTTGAACTTTAACGTTGGTTTCATTGCTGCCGAGACGGTCGGCTACGTGCGGGAAATCCCGGTGGAGGTGGCTTCGCTCACTTTGCAGGATTTGCCGCTGCGCGCCCTGGAGGGCAGCGTGGTCTTCGACCGGGTCTCCAAGGGGGTGACGGCGCACGTGCATTTGCAGGCCCGCACGCCTGCGGAGTGCATCCGCTGTTTGCAGCCCTTCGAGCAGACCCTGGAAATTGATTTTACCGAGTTGTACGCCCTCAGCGGGAAGATGCCGGATGCGGAGTTTGTCTTCCCCGAAAGCGGGCAGTTGAACCTTGCGCCCCTGGTGCGGGAGTACATGCTGCTGGCGTTCCCCATGCACGCGGTGTGCAGCCCGGATTGCAAGGGGTTGTGCCCGGTGTGCGGCGCGAACCTGAACGAACACGTCTGCAACCACGAAGAAGAAAGCGGAGACCCGCGCCTGGCGGTTCTGAAGGCGCTGCTGGAGTGAAATCGCGGCTTGACAAATCTTCCCGGCTGCCTTAAACTCATCCCACGATGAAGACCTCCGCCGCCCCCTTCCCCCGCATCCCTATGGTCATGCGCTGCCCGTAACGGGCAGTCTGGGGAGGTAGCGCGGCGGGATGCCGCCTCACGTTTTGTCTATCACCAGGCTGCCCCTTGAGGGCAGCCTTTTTTAGGAGACTGCTCCATGCCCGACCGTGAAAACATCCTTGTGGCCGTCGCCTGGCCGTATGCCAACGCCCGCATCCACGCCGGAAACCTGACCGGCGCGTACCTGCCCGCCGACATCTTTGCCCGCTTCCACCGTCTGAAGGGCAACCGCGTCCTGATGGTCTCCGGTTCGGACGCCCACGGTACGCCGGTGACGGTGCGCGCCGAGGCGGAGGGCGTCACCCCCTACGACGTTTACCGCCGCTTCCACGCCGGTTTCCTGGAGGTCTTCCAGAAGACCGGCCTGCACTACGACCTCTTCACCACCACCCACACCCGCAACCACTTCACCGTCTCGCAGGATATCTTCCTGGCGCTGAAGGACAACGGCTACCTCTACACCGAGAAGCAAAAGCAGTGGTACGCCCCCTCCCAGAAGCGTTTTCTGCCCGACCGCTACGTGGAGGGGACCTGCTACATCTGCGGCTACGAGGGCGCCCGCGGCGACCAGTGCGACGGATGCGGAAATTTGCTGGACGCCACCCTGCTGATTGACCCCCGCTCCAAGATTGACGGCAGCACCCCCGAATTGCGCGAAACCGAACACTTCTACCTTGATTTGGGCAAACTGCAAGAGGAAGTGGTCGCCTTTTTGAAGGAGCGCGAATCCTACTGGCGCCCGAA
>DRKV01000124.1 GCA_011051635.1 Chloroflexota bacterium
CCCAGCCGCCGCCGCGCTACACGGAAGCCTCCCTGGTGCGCGCTCTGGAAGAGAATGGCATCGGACGACCCTCCACCTACGCCCCGACCCTGAGCACTCTCCAGCAGCGCGGTTACGTGCGCCGCGAGCAGAAGCGCCTCGTCCCCACCGAAACCGGCATGATTGTCAACGACCTGCTCATGCAGTACTTCTCGGATGAGATTGCCCCCGCTTTCACCGCCCAAATGGAAGATGCCCTGGACCAGGTGGCCGAAGGCAAGGAACGCTGGCCGGAAGTGGTGCGCCGTTTTTACGAACCCTTCTCCCGAAAGGTGGAAATCGCCCAAAAGGAGATGCCCGAAGTCAAAGCGGAACCGGAACCCATCGGGCGCGACTGCCCGAAATGCGGACATCCCCTCGTCCTGCGCTACGGGCGCTACGGGAAGTTCATCAGTTGCAGCAATTTCCCCAAATGCCGCTACACGGAACCCTGGCTGGAGAAAATCGGGGTCAAGTGTCCCAAGGATGGCGGCGAACTGGTGCAGCGCAAATCCCGCCGCGGGCGGACGTTCTACGCCTGCGCCAACTACCCGGAATGCGATTTCGTCTCCTGGCAGCGCCCCATTCCCGCCCCCTGCCCCGACTGCGGCGGCCTGCTGGTGATTGCCCGCAAAGACACCGCTCAGTGTACGGTCTGCAAGCACACCTTCCCCCTCTCCAAAGTGTCCGACGCGGAACCGGAAAGCGAATGAGTATTCCCCTGAACGGCGGTTCAGGCACGAGACTTGCACCTTGCGGGAGCAGGGAACACTCTCGGCTCTGTCCTCACATCTCCCCCTCCTCCACTGCAAAAAGGAGGAAAGCCGCGTAAGCGGACATCAGCGGAATCTGCGTTCCTCACAGAATTTGTCAATCAACAAGACGTTTCTGTACATTGTGCCTGCACCTCTCTCTCGTTTTGTAGGGTGCAAGCAAATCCTGTAGATGCGTTTCGGCCCCGGCGACTGGAAGTCGCAGCAACACTTGCGAAACCTGCCTGCGCAGGTTGGATTCCAGCCGCCGAAGGGCGGCTTCGCAGACGTTGGTGCAGTTTCAACTGCCGTCTTCTACAACATGTGCCTGCACCTTCGTTTTGTAAGAGTAGTTGCATATTTTCTTACTCTCGTCTAAAATAACAGAGAACACCCCCCGCTTTACGCGAAGCAGACTTCGTTTTGCAGGGGATTGACCAGAGACTGTCTCCCCCGCGCTGCCTTGTTTGCAGCGATATTGCTACTCACCCTTCACCCGTGGAGAAAGACTTATGGAAACTATTCGTGAACGCCTGGAGAATCCCCTCTTTGCCGGTATTGTTGGTTTTGTCGTCGGCGCTTTGTTTGGCTGGATAGTCCTGGGATGGGGGTTGTTCCCCGTCACATGGGAGAACGCCGCCCCGCAAAACCTGCACACTGGATATCAGGAAATTTATCTCCGCAATGCTATTGCTGCTTTCTCTCAAGATGGAGATGTCGCCCAGGCCCGGCAGCGTTGGGATGAACTCGGCCCGGCGGCGAAGGCCGCCCTGGATAAAATCAAAACCACCCCCGGAACGCTTGCTCCTGAGGCTATAACGGCTTTTGAGAAGGCTGTGAGCACTCCCGCGGAGGAAGGCACACAGGAAGGGGAGGCCCCTACGAAAAGCGCCCTGGGCAGTCTTCTCCCGCTCTTGTGTATTGTGGTTGTCATCTTGGGAGCGGGTGTGGCAGGCGTTCTCTATCTGCGTTCGCGGGGAGGAAAACCCTCCGGCCCCATGACCGCCGCTCAGCAGGCACAGCAGGCCACCGAACAGGCCCAGGCCACCGACTTCGCCGCTCTGGGCGAGGAGCCGCCCGTAGCCCAGTTCATGACCACCTACATGCTGGGCGACGACCTCTTTGACGACTCCTTCAGCATTGATGCTCCTTCGGGCGAATTCCTCGGCGAATGTGGCGTGGGGATTTCCGAGTCCATCGGCGTGGGCGACCCCAAGCGAGTCACGGCCTTCGAAGTCTGGATTTTCGACAAGAACGACATCCAGACCGTCACCAAAGTCTTCATGAGCCAGCACGCTTTCACCGATGAAGATATGCGCCAGCGCCTTGCCGCCAAAGGGGAGCCGGTTCTGGCTGCTCCGGGCACCCAAACCGTATTGGAGACGGCCACCCTGCGGATGATTGCTCGCGTCGTGGATATGTCCTACGGCGAAAGCGCCCTCCCCGATGAGAGTTTCTTCGACCGGATGACGATTGAACTCGCCATCTGGCAGAAAGAAGCCTGACCCCCTTCAAGCGGCTACCGTTCCCCCAAAAGCACGCAAACCCAAAGGCGGCTGCCCTACCGGGCAGCCGCCTTTTTGATTCCACTTTGCCAGAACGCCTTACTGGATATCCAGCACCTTGAAGCGCATCTCCCCCCCTGGGGTCTGCACCACTACCTCATCGCCGACGCGCTTCCCCAGCAAGGCTTTCCCGATGGGGGATTGGTGGGAAATCTTGCCCTCCCGCGGGTTGGCTTCTTTCGCTCCTACGACGCGATATGTCTCCGGGTCGTAAGGCTCTTCCTGGATGGTGACCGTCGCCCCGATGTCCACCATATCCCGCTTGCCGTTGTTGCTCTCCTCGATGAGTTGCGCGTTTTGCAGGGTGTACTTGAGTTCCTGGATGCGCCCTTCGAGAAAGGCCTGGTCTTCTTTGGCTTTGTGATAATCGGCGTTCTCCGAAAGGTCGCCCATCTGGATGGCAGAGCGCAGGCGTTGGGCGATTTCCTCCCGTTTGACGGTTTCCAGGTGAGCCAGTTCCTGGCGCAACTTCTCGGCGCCTTCGGCAGTCAGGTAAATGGATGCTGAATCGTTCATAGGGATACCTCGGTCAGGGAAACCCGTCAGGTCTCGCGGGCCTGACGGGTTTGGTTTGGCGGGTTTGGTTCGGGGGAAACCCGTCAGGTTTCTGAAACCTGACGGGTTTTAGTTTAGCAGGGTTGGGGCGGCCTTACGGTAGCGTGCCGGCCCGAAAAACCTTGTGGTGCTCCTCGATGGCGTAGCGGTCGGTCATGCCGGCGATGTAGTCGCACACGGCGCGCTCCAGGCCGCGTTTTTCGATTTGCTCCTGCGTTTGGGGGGGCAGGGTGGCCGGTTCCTTGCAATAGGCGTGAAACAGGTCACTGATGATACGCTCGGCCTTGACAGCCATCCGCACCACCCGGTAATGCCGGTAGAGATTCTTGTAAAGGAAATCCTTGAGTTCGCGATGCCGCCCGTGCATCTCTTCGCTGAACCCAATCACGTTGTAGGGCAGGCGTTGCAAGGCCTCCACCGATTGCACCCCGCTCTCGCGCAGGCGGACCTCGGTGGCTTCCACCACGTCGCTCACCATGAGACCCACCAGACGGCGGATGATACGATGGCGCACCAGTTCGGGCAGGTGGTTGTTGTGCCAGTTCACATGCTCGGCCAGGATTTCCCACAAGGTGATACCGGAGAGCATGTCGGGGGTAATCATCCCGGAGCGTAAGCCGTCATCCAGGTCGTGAGAAGTGTAAGCCAGTTCATCGGCCACGTTGGCAATCTGGGCTTCCAGGTGGCCGCGCAGGTCGGGATTGTAATCGCTGGCGTCGGAGATGTCGTACTCGGTCTCGTGCTTGACGATGCCCTCGCGCACCTCCCAGGTCAGGTTCAGGCCGGGGAAGTCCGGGTAGCGGCGCTCCAGTTTGGTGACGATGCGCAGGGACTGCTTGTTGTGGTCGAAACCGCCGTTGTCCTTCATCAGACGGTTGAGCGCCACCTCTCCGGAGTGCCCAAAGGGAGGGTGTCCGAGGTCGTGCGCCAGGCAGATGGCCTCGATGAGGTCTTCGTTGGCCCCCAGGGCGCGGGCAATCGTGCGCCCAATCTGCGCCACTTCGAGGGTATGGGTCAGGCGGGTGCGGTAGTAGTCGCCCTCGTAGTTGATGAAGACCTGGGTTTTGTATTCCAGCCGCCGAAAAGCCGTGGTGTGCAGGATGCGGTCCCGGTCGCGCTGAAAGGCGGTGCGGTAAGCAGGTTCGTCTTCCGGGTAAGCGCGTCCCTTGCTGTCCTTGCTACGCAGTCCGTAGGGAGCCAGCATTTTGTCTTCAAATTCCTCGAGTTGCTGTCGGGTGTAGTACATGGGGGTAGTCGGGTAGTTGGGTAGTCAGGTAGTCGGGTGGTCAGGTAGTCGGGTAGTCGGGGGGCCAGGTAGTCGGGGGGTCAGGTAGTTGGGCTGTCCGTGGTCCACCGTCCACCGTCCATCGTCCACCGTCTATCGTCCGTGGTCAGTCGTCCACCGTCCCCAAATTATATCGCGTTCCGGCCTCATGCGCGGCGCAGAAGGGTACCGGGGGAGGCCCCCA
>DRKV01000125.1 GCA_011051635.1 Chloroflexota bacterium
ATTGCGAAGCATTTGTGTGCCACCTCCTTTCGTATGGATTTGGTCACCAGCCCGCCGGGGTCATCCCCAGCCCCTGCATCTGCGCCAGGAGACGGGCGACCAGCGGGAAAACCAGCAAGACGAGAATCGGCCCCAAGAGGGTGGGGAAGACGAACAGAATCAGGCGGGAGGGGATTTGCTGCAACTGCTCCCGCTTGCGGGTACTCAATTCGGCGTGCATCCGCTGCATGGACTGGCGCAGAGCGTCGTCCAGCCCCAGCGTACCGGCAGCCGCGGCCTGCGTGCGGGCGGCCAGGTCGCCGAGCAGGGAAACCCCGGTGTCTGCGGCAATCTGCTCCAAAAGGGCGAGGCCGTCGCCCTCGTAGCCGCCGTCCAGATAGCGGCCGACCACCTGCGCCATGCGGGTATTGCTTTCCCGCGCCGAGACTTGCAGGGAGCGGGAGAGACTGCCTTCCACGGTCAGGCGCAGGCGCACGTCCATCAGGAACTGCCACACATCGGCCAGCATCGCCCGCTGCATCATGCTCTGCCGCCACATCCGCACGCCCAGGGGCAGGAGGGCCAATCCCAGCGCCAGCCGCTGCCCGCTCCACAGGTACAGGCCCGCGGCGAGGACGGCGGCCGCGGCGTAGACCGCTCCCCAGGGCACCTCATCCGGCATCAGGTCTGCGGCGCTTGCCCGCGCTTGCGGGGCGGACTGTTTCTGCGTCCCCTCGGCAAAGAGCAGCAGCCGCGCCGTGCGGCTCCGCCGGTGCCGAAAGCGGTACAGTCCGTCGGCCAGCAGGCCCGTCAGCCCGTGGGCCAGCAAACCCATTCCCAAAGCGGTCAATCCCGCCGTCAGCCAGGCCAGGATGCTCATCGCGTTCATTTCGTCATTGCTCCATCTGGCGGATTTCGGCATTCACGTACAGACTGCCCAGGACGGCCACGCCCAGCAGGAGGAGGTACAGCATCCAGTGCCCGCTGCCGTCGGTGTAGTAGCCGCGCCAGGAGGGGACGAGACACACCACGCCCAGCCCCGCCAAAAGGACGGCCTGCAAAAAGCGCACCGTGCCCCGCAGGGTGGTCAGGTCCTGGCGCATCTCGTTCCGCAGCGCCAGGCGGTCTTCGACGTCCTCCCGCAACTGCGCCAGCGCGTCCTGCATCACCTCGGGGGTGGTGCGCTGCACGCTCCCCAGGAGCAGCCCGAAGCGGGAGGCTATCGGGTTGGGCAGGTGCAGCAGGGGAGCGGCGGCCTGGGCCGCGTCCTGCGAAAGGCGCAGCCGCCGGAGGGTGGCATCCACCGCTTTGCGTACCTCGCCCTCGGGCAGGGCCTCCAGGGCAGCGGAGAGGGACCGGGTCACGGAGCGCAGGATGGGGTAGCGGGACTCGAACTGGACGACCAGGTTCCCGGCGTCCTCGTCCATCCGGCGGGAACGGGTGGACATCCGCAGCGTGTACCAGGCGTCCCCCCAGACCGCCGCCACGCTCAGCACGGCGGGCGAGAGCATGGGGTCGTGCAGCAGGGCGGCCAGTACCAGCCCCAGCGCGCCCCAGGCGAGCGGGTTTTCCGCCAGGCGTTCCAGCGCCGCCCGGCGCACGGCCTCGTCCGGCAGGTCTTCTTCCTGCTCTATCTCCCGCAGCCAGGCCATGCCCCGCGGGAGCAGTTTGCGCCGCGCCCAGCGGTACGTCCCTTCCCCCAGGTCCAGCAGGGTGAGGAAGGTCTGGCGCAGCAGGAGCGCCGCCCCCGCCGTGCCGAGGAAAGTCGCCAGCCACAGGATGGTGCGGATTTGGTACCCCATCAGCGCAGCGCCTCCCACGCCTCGGTCAGCGGGTCGGAGGGGGCGGAGAGCCAGCCGGAATACAACCGCTCCAGGCGGTACCTCCCGTCCGGGTTCAGCCCGGCAATCCGCACTATCTCCGCCGCGAAGCGGCGCACCGTCCCCTTCTGCAGGGTGCGCCCCATGTAGAGCACCACGTCCAGTCCCCCGGCGACCAGACTGCGGACCGCTCCCAGCCCCATATCGGGTTGGGCGGCCAGGGCAAGTTGCTCCAGGCGTCCCAGGGCAGCCGCTACCGTCCCGCCGTGGATGGTGGCATACGCCCGCCGCCCCAGGTTGGCGGCCTTGAGAAACTGCATCGCCTCCCCGCGGGAGACAATCTCGCCCAGGATGATGGCCGCCGGGTTGGCCCGGGTGTAGACCACGTTCAGCACCCATTCCATCGTGGCCCGCGGTTCCTCGCCCGACAGCAGTTCCGAGGGGGCGACGGCCCGCATGGTGAACAGGTGGGGAGCCAGTTGCAGTTCCCGGAAGGTCTCCAGGACGGCCACGGGCGCGGCGGCGGGAATGTAGCCGCTCAAATAGTTCAGCATGGTGGTCTTGCCCGACGAGAACTCCCCGGCAATCAGGATGTTGCCCGCCTGGGAGGCCATCAGCCAGGCCAGGAAGCGTTCCGGCCCGGCGGGCAGGGCGGCGACCCTCTCCCGCAAGGCGGTATCCCGGATGTCGTAGAGGTCTCCCTGCACCCCGGATTCGTACTTGTCGAAGGCCCCCAGGGCGCGCAGGCGGGTGTGGGCGGTCTTCCCGAAGACGCGAATGTTGATGGCCGGGGCGTCCATCAAGGGGGGGAGCATCCCCGTGAACCGCTCCCCGCCGGGCAAATCCACCAGCACCGCGGGGTGGCGGGGCGTGACCGCCTGCCCCGACTGCTCCGCGACCCGGTAAATCAGTTTCTCCCAATAGGATGCGGGAGCCATTTCGCCCAGCCGCTCCAGACGCCCGTCCCGCTCTACCGCCACCTCCCCGCCCCGGACGTAGACCTCCTCCACGTCCTGCTCGCGCAGGAAGGGCTGCAGCAGCCCTACGCCGGAAAGGGCGTCGGCCACGCGGCGGGTGGCGGCCTCCAGTTCGTCGGGGCGCACCAGGGGGAGCAGGACGCGGCGCACCCGGTCCCGGAAGGTCTGTATC
>DRKV01000126.1 GCA_011051635.1 Chloroflexota bacterium
GCGCCCCCCTGAAGGCCGTCCTGCTCCCCGTCCCCTCTCCCCGGCATCCCTGGAACTGGAAATCCCGGCTTACTTGCGCCGCTCCATCCCTTGAGGCACTTCAACAAGGAGAAAATCGTCATGCGGATAGCCTTCCTGCCCCCCCGCTACGAAATCCGTTGTTGGCAAATTCTCGTCCCGCTCATGCGCCGCTGGCGCCCCCTGCAAGTTGTCATGCGCCTCTCTTACCGGACGATGCAGGCCGGGCGCGCCCTGTTCAGAAAAGCCCCTTCGGCAAGTCGTCTCCTCCCTTTTGCCTTTGCCGCGATAACCGCGGTTTACCTGGCTGGTCTTTTGTTGGGCGGGTAAGCACACATGCCCATCTGAATTTTGTTTGCTAAGGTAAATCCCATGAAACTCCCCACCTACGCTCGAACTATCATCAAACGCCTCGTGGCTTTTCTGACCCTCTTTTTCATGCTCTGGACAGCGCATCCTGCCCAGGGAAAGGCCGCCAGCATCGCCCTGAGCCGTGCAGGACGCCTGGATGCCGCCTCTCCGCAGGCCGTTCAGGCACTCTCCGCCGCCCGCAGTATGGGGATGGATTGGGTCATCCTGGAAATTGACTGGAGCGCCCTGCCGCGGCCCGTCAATGGGAGGTACGATTTGGGTGCTCTCTCCACCACCATCGTCCGAGCGGACGATGCAGGGCTGCGGGTTGCGCTTTCCATCCACAGCGCGCCGGCCTGGGCTATGGATGAAGACGGCCCTAATCCGCAGGCGACCGCTGCGCTGGTGCGAGCGCTGGTCAACGCAACCCCTTACAGCATCCAGGCCATAGAACTGTTCCCGGAGCCCAACACCTCCGCCGGATGGGGGGCGCTCCCCAATCCCCAGGCCTATGCCGCTGTGCTGCGTGCCGTGCATACCACTTTGGAGCAAGATTCCCGCAACGTGATACTTGTGACGGGCGGATTGTCTCCCCAACCCGCCCCGGCAACAGGAAAAACGCTTTCCGACCTGGATTTCTTGCAGGGGCTGTACCGCTCCGGGGCGCTCGCCGATATGGATGCGGTCGGGCTTTCCTACCCCGTCTTCGACCCGGCGGCAGACGACCCGGAGGAACCGGATGGGCTGTTCCGTCATTACCAGGAGGTCCGCCTGCTGATGCTCAACAACGGGCACAAAGAAGGGAGCATCTGGGTAACCCGCCTGGCATGGAAAACCGATGCCCCGGAAAACACCCAAGACCGGTGGCTTCACACAGCCTATCAGTTGCTCCGTCAGCAGGTGTATATCGGGCTGGTGGCCTTCGACGGGCTGACACCTCCGCCCCAGCGCCCTCTCACGGTAGTAGACACCCAGGGACGCCTCACCGCCCAATTCGGGTTGATAGGAGATGCAATCGGGGGAAAACAGGCAACACCTGCGCCTCATCCTTTCTCGTGGAGCACTTTGATGCACCGTTTGAAAGTTCTCATTCGTGACCAGACTATCGAAAAGTCCCCCTGAGATTAATTTTTTGTAAGACTCCGCGACAAGAACGCAGAAAAACCTTGCCACCCACGAAAGTTGTGGTATTATGTTGGGGCGGACTTATGGGTGCCCCCCTCACTCATAAGTCCGTTTTTCGTTCCCTACCCTATGGAGGCAGGCATGAAACGCGGTCGTACCGTTCTGGAAGCGAAGCGTCTGGGGGTATTCGCATGTTCGCCAGATACCCCTCTGGAAGAAGCCGCCCGGCAAATGCTGAAGGAAGATATCAGCAGCCTGGTCGTAACCGATGAAGACGGCTACCTGTGCGGCATCATCACCCGCATGGATATTTTGCGCGCTTACCTGCGCGATGCAGAGGGCTGGCACCGCACCCCCGCAAGCGAGATTATGAGCCGTCAGGTCGTCACCGTTACCCTCCAGACCGCCCTGCACGAGGTGGCCCAGATTTTGATGGAGCGCCACATCCACCGCGTGGTAGTGACGGAACGCGAGGGTGACAAAGAGCGCCCTTTGGCGGTGGTTTCCGACGGCGATTTGATTTACCATTTGCACAAAAGCGCCTGAGGGAAGCGACACCTGCGCCGTCAGCAATTCGTGGTACACTGGCGGTATGTACACGGCAACCGCTATCGCTCACCCGAATATCGCTTTCATCAAGTATTGGGGCAACCGGGATGAAACATTGCGCATCCCGGCCAACGGCTCCATTTCCATGAATCTGGGGGCCTTGCGTACCCGCACCACCGTCACGTTTAGCACCGACATCGGAGAAGACAGTCTCTCCCTGAACGGCAGGCGCATCCGGGGAGCCGCCTTGCAACGCGTCAGCGCCCTGCTGGACAAGGTGCGCGACATGGCCGACCTGCTGATGGCCGCCAGCGTGGAGAGTTCCAACAATTTCCCCATCGGGGCGGGGATAGCCTCCTCCGCCTCCGCCTTTGCCGCCCTTGCGCTGGCCGCCAGCGCCGCGGCGGGGCTGCACCTGGACGAGGTCGCTCTCTCCCGCCTGGCGCGCACCGGCTCCGGTTCGGCCTGCCGCTCCGTACCGGGGGGCTTTGTCGAGTGGGAGGTCGGCAATAGCGACGCCGATTCTTACGCCCGCAGCCTGGCTCCGGCGGAGCATTGGGATTTGCACGACTGCATCGCGGTCGTCAATGCGGGGCACAAGCCCACCGGTTCCTCGGAGGGGCACACCCTGGCCGCCAGCAGCCCCCTCCAGGCGGCCAGGGTGGCCGACGCCCCCCGGCGTTTGTCCCTGTGCCGCACGGCCATCCTGGAGCAGGACATCTCCCTGCTGGCCGAGGTCGCCGAACAAGACTGCAACCTGATGCACGCCGTGATGATGACCTCATCCCCGCCTCTGTTCTACTGGGAACCGGCTACCCTGGCGGTCATTCACGCCGTCCGCCGCTGGCGGGAAGAAGGCTCGGCGGTGTTCTACACCATTGACGCCGGGCCAAACGTCCACGTCCTGTGCCCCGCCTCGGAAGTCGCCGCCTTGAGTGAAAAGTTGCGCCGAATTCATGGGGTGCGTCGCGTCCTGCACAGCGCCCCCGGAGGCCCCGCCCGGCTGGTCGCGCCCGCAGCGGAAAAGACAGTATAATCGCAACTGTTCAGCCTGCCCCGTCCGGTCCGGCAATCCTCGGCAGTTGAAACTGCACCAACCATTGCGAAGTCGCCCACGAAGTGGCGACTGATTCCAAATCACCCACTCACCCACTCACCCAGTCACCCCGTCACCCGGTCACCACCCATTTACAGGATAACGGTATGGATGTCATAACCCTCCTGGCGGCTGTCGCCAGCATGATACTCTTGCACGAGTTCGGCCATTTTGTGGCCTGTCGCATCTTCGATATCGACGTAGAGGAATTCGGTATCGGATTCCCCCCAAAAGCGCGCCGTCTGTTCACCTGGAAAGGCACCGAGTTCACCATCAACTGGCTGATTTTTGGCGGCTTCGTGCGTCCCAAAGGGGAGGGCGACCCCAGCATCGAGGGCGGTCTGGCCGCCGCGCCGCCCGCCCAGCGCTTTGCGGTCTACTTTGCCGGGCCGTTGATGAATCTCCTGATTGCCGTGGTGCTGTACGCGGCCTCCTTCAGCCAGACAGGAATGCCCGCTTTCGACAAAGTGGTCGTCCAGAGCGTCGCCCCCAACTCCCCCGCGGCGCAGGCCGGCATCCAGCCGGGAGACAGGCTGGTACGCATCGATGACCAGCCCGTGACGGACATGACCAGCGTCCACACCCTGGTAGCCCCTCACGTAGGCGAGACGGTCGAGGTCACGGTGGAGAGGGAGGGTAGCGAACACACCTTCACCGTCCTGGCGCGCAGCAATCCCCCGACGGGAGAGGGGGCGATGGGGATTGTGATGACCAACCCCATCCAGCCCATCAGCACCTGGCGCGCCCTGCCCTACGGAGCCACCGCGGTGGTCAATCAGACTTACATGCTGCTCACCCTGCCCGTCCAAATCAGCCGCGGCCTGGTCGCCCCCGAGGATGCCCGGCTGGTGGGCTACAAGGGCATGTACGACATGTACAAAGCGGTGCAGGAGGCCGAAAGCACTCCACAAGCCCAGCCCGGCATCAACACCCTTTCCTTCTTCGCCATGATTAGCGCCTCCCTGGGCATTCTCAACCTGCTGCCCATCCCGGCGGTGGACGGAGGGCGCATCCTCTTCCTGCTTCCCGAACTCATCTTCCGCCGCCGCATTCCTCCCAGGGTGGAGACGGCGGTCAACTCCATCAGTTTCATCCTCTTGCTCTTGCTCCTGCTCTACATCAACTTGCAGGATTTCATCAACCCGGCCACGTTCAACTTCCGCTGAGTTGCCGTTCCCCACTCCCTCATTCACCCAGTCACCCACTCACCAACTTACCCAGTCACCACCTTACCAGTTTCCCCACCCATGAACCCCGAAGACCTGACCCTCGACGATTTCGAAAAAGAACTCCCCCCCTCGATTGCCATCGAAGCGCTCATCGAAGCGCTGCTGGACGAGGAACACATCTTCCCGGCGCGCTATCTGTACCGTCTCTCCGACCTGCCGCCGGAGGACCTGCGCGCCATCGGGGAAATCTGGCCGCGGGTCGCCCTGGAGCGGCGGCGCGGTCTCCTGGACGACTTGCAGGCCCTCGCCGAGCGGGATTTGCTGCTCTCCTTCGAAGGTATCGGGCGTCTGGCGCTGGAAGACGCCGACCCCGTGGTGCGTTTCGGCGGCGTGCAGGCCCTGACCGCCAGCGAATGCACCGCCCCCGACCTGGTGGAAATCTACCTCGCGCTGGTGGAAAACGACCCCGATGCCAACGTGCAGGCCGTCGCCGCCGAGGCCTTGAGCGCCTTCGTCTACGCCGGCGAGGTGGATAAACTCCCCGCGGCTTTGCTGACCACCCTGGAGGAGCGTCTGCTGGCCGTGATGCAGAAAGAGACTCACCCCGAAGTCCGCCGTCGCACGCTGGAGGCCCTGGGCTTCTCCAGCCGGCCCGAAGTCCCCGGCTTGATTTTGGAGGCCATCCAAAACCCCGCCGAAGACTGGCAGGCCAGCGCCCTGTTTGCGATGGGACGCTCCGCCGATGAAGCCTGGGAGCCGCACGTGCTCCCGATGCTGAGCAGCGCCAGCCCGGTGCTGCGCGCCGAGGCCGCCCGCGCCGCGGGAGAACTGGAACTGAAGAAAGCCCGCCGCCTGCTGATGGACCTGACCGAAGACCGCGACCCCGAAGTGCGCAGCGCGGCCTTGTGGTCGCTCTCCCAAATCGGGGGGCGCGGCGTGCGGGAGGTGCTCCGCGCCAACCTGGAGGCTGCCGTCGACGATGAGGAAATCCGCTTTCTGGAGGACGCTCTCGACAACCTGACCTTCACCGAAGGCGGCGATGTTTTCAACCTGCTGGACATCTCGGCGGAGGAACTCGCCGACCTGATGGCAGCGGACGACGAGGACGACTGGTTGACGCCCTGACTCCACCATGTTCACCCGACTAGCCCTCCTGCTGAGTTTGTGCGCCGCGGCGCTTTTCGCGCCCCCGCGGGCCGCCGCGGCCTCCTCCATGCAGGAGCAGCCCGAAATCCGGGGAGGGGTGCGTTACACCTTCGGGAGCGAGATAGATTTCTGGGCTGCGCTCTCCCCCGAAAACGCGGCGCGTTCCCCGCAGGTCGTCGTCTTCTGGCAGGCACAGGGAGAGACATCCACCCAGCAAGCGCCGCTGTCGCCCGAAGGGGACGAATTCCGGGTGCAGGTGGAGGCTTCTTCCACCCTCATCCGCCCTTTTGCCCTGGTGCGCTACTGGTTTCAGGTGACTTTCCCCGACGGCGAGACAGCCCGCAGCCCCCGGATGACCTTCCGCTACGAGGACAACCGTTTCGCCTGGAAGACGCTGGAGAGCGCCCCCTTTCAGGTGCACTGGTACGACGGGGGCGTGAATTTCGGGCAGGCGCTCCTCAACGAAGCGCAGCGCGCCTTGCAAGCCAGCCGCGGCTGGCTGAACAGCCCTTTGGCCGATACCATCCACATTTACGCCTACGCCAGCCCCGCCGAGGTGCAAAGCGCCCTGCAACTGAGCGGCTACAACTGGGTGGCGGGACACACCGACCCCGACCTGAACGTCATCCTCGTTTCCCTGCCCCCCGGCATCGACCAGGATTACGAAATCGGGCGGCAGATTCCCCACGAGTTGATGCACATCCTGGTACATCACTACCTGGGGGCGGATGCCGTCCGCCTCCCCTCCTGGCTGGATGAGGGGCTGGCAAGCAACGCCGAGCGCATCCCCAACCCCGATTACGCCTACCTCCTGCAGGAGACCTACGCCAGCGGACGCCTCATCCCCCTGGCCGACCTGTGCCACGGCTTCCCCCCCAACGCCGCCGACGCCCTCCTGGCCTACGCCGAAGCCCAGTCCTTCACCACCTTTTTGCACGGGCAGTACGGACGCTCCGGCATCGAAGCCCTCCTGAAAACTTACGCCGACGGCGTGGATTGTGAGCGCGCCCCGCAACTGGCACTGGGCAAATCGCTCTCCCAACTGGAGCACACCTGGATTCAGCAAACCCTGGCACAATCCCCTTGGGCGACCCTGCGGGAGAGTTACCCCTACCTGTTCCTGCTGGGCATCCTGCTTCTCGTGCCTCTCCTGGTCGGATGGCGGCGGATTTCTCCCCGCGGGGAGGGAACTATCTCCCCATGACTGGATTGCTGGCCGCCAACCCTGCCCTCTTCCTGTGGGTCAGTCTGATTGGGGCGGGACTCACCCTCCTGATTGCCGCCTACCTGCGTCCCTACATTTTGGGCGGCAACGACGACCCCCTCCAGCACACCGCTTTGCGCCTTTTTCAGGGGACAGCCATCCTGACAGGGATTTTTCTGGTTGGCGGATTGCTGGCCGCCAATGCCCTCCTGACCCAAAAAGCTACCGCCCCCCTCGAGACCCCGCCGCCCCAAAGCGCCGCTCCGCAGCCGACTCCCTTTGGAGCGGCTACCGCACCCCCGGAGAGCAGCGGCCCCCAGGTGGTGCTGGCCGCTACCAGCACCCCGTCGGAGCCAAGCCCCACCCCCCTGCCGCAGGCGCGGATAGTCAACACCGGCGGCGCGGGGGTCAACGTGCGCCTCAAGCCCAGCACCAGCGCCCAAATTGCCGGGATTGCCGCCGAGGGCACCCTGGTGGAACTGCTGGGAGAAACCGCCCAGGACGAAACTTTCTCCTGGGAGCGCATTCGCACCCCCGACGGGCTGGAGGGCTGGGTGGTGAACCGCTTTTTGGAGCCGCAGCCGTGAACGCACAGCACAAACTCATCCGCTACGGCAAGCGCATCTGGTTAAGTGTGCGCCCCCGCTCCGATGAGCAGCGCATCTGTTTCATCCTGGGCTGTCAGCGCTCCGGCACCACCCTGTTGCAGCACATTTTCGAAGAAGACTGGAACGCCCAGGTTTACCGGGAGGTCAGCGCGCTTTCGCGTGCGCCGGGGGAGCATCGTTTGCAGCCCCCGGAGGGCCTGCGAGACATCTTCGCCCGCCAGCGCGCCCCGTTGATTGTGCTCAAGCCGCTGGTGGAATCGCAACACGCCGCCGCCCTGCTGGAGGCCTTCCCCGAAGGGCGCGCTGTGTGGATGCTGCGGCATTACCGCAGCGTGGCCTCCTCCAACTTGCGGAAATTCGGGATGCGGAACGGGATAGACGACCTGCGTCCCATCGTCAGCGGGGAACGCGGCAACTGGCGGGCCGAGAACTTGCCGGAGGCGGTGCGCGCTTTCATCCGGGAACGCTTCTCGGAAGATATGCCGCCCTACGAGGCCGCCGTCTTGTTTTGGTACAGCCGCAACGCTCTTTTTTTCGCCCAGGGATTGGAAAACCACCCGCGGGTACGTTTGTGCCGCTACCGGGATTTAGTCGCCACACCGGAGGCCTGTACGCGCTCCCTGTACGCCTGGCTGGGGCGTCCCTGGCCGGGGAGATACCCCCTCCGCCAGATACGAAAAGACGCCCGCCTTACCCCGCCGGATTTCCCCCTCGACCCGACGGTGGAGGAAGCCGCCCAAACACTGTGGGAACGTCTGCTCAAGGTGTACGCCGCCACGGGAGGGATACCATGACCGCCGAGAACATCCGTTTGCACGCCTTTGTGGAGGGCATCGTCCAGGGGGTCGGATTCCGCTTTTTCGTGCAGCAACGCGCCGCCGCCCTGGGGGTGCGCGGCTGGGTACGCAATCTGTGGGATGGACGCGTGGAAGTGCTGGCCGAAGGGGAGCGCGCCGCGCTGGAAACGCTCTTGGGGGATTTGCGCCGCGGGCCGCGGGCTGCTCACGTCCGCGGGGTGAACTTCGAGTGGGGGCCTGCCACAGGGGAGTTCTCCGGTTTCCACGTGCGCCCGACGGCGTGAGGGGGAGGGAACGCAGATTCCGCTGATGGGCGCTGATTTGCGCTGAAATCCAAAGGCGTGCTTCAGAACAGGTTGCCCCTCAATCGCCGGGGGAAAGCACCGTCCGGCCTCCGGCCCCTGCCATGTGCCACCACCCCTCCAAAACGTAAACCAGCAGTCCCAGCCACACCAGGCTGAAACCAAGCAGCCGTTCCAGGGGGAAGGGTTCCCCGTACACCAGCACGCCAATCAGAAATTGCATCGTGGGGGCCAGATACTGCAAAAAGCCGACCATGGAAAGCGGAATGCGGCGCGCCCCCGCGCCAAACATCATCAAAGGCACGGCGGTGACCACCCCCGCGAAGGCCAGCATCGCCGTCGTGCGGGCATCCTGGTGACCGAAAGCCGCCCGGCCGCGCGCCTCCAGAAAAAGAAGATACCCCAACGCAGGGACGAAGAGCGCCATCATCTCGGCGGTCAGTCCTTTGGGGGCATCCAGCAAGGAGGTTTTCTTGACCAGGCCGTACAGGCCGAAAGTTCCGGCCAGCAGAAGCGCAATCCACGGGAGCGTGCCGTAGCCAAAGGTCAGGTAGAGGACGCCTCCCAGAGCGAGAAGCACCGCCGCGGTCTGGCCGCGGCGCAGGCGCTCCTTGAGGAAGAGTACCCCCAGCAAAACACTCACCAGGGGGTTGATGAAGTAACCCAGGCTGGCTTCCACAACGTACCCCGAATTGACCGCCCCGATGTAGGTAACCCAGTTGCCCGCCAGCAGCCCCCCGGCCAGCAGGGACGTGCGCCGCACGGCAGGCTCTCGCAGCGCGGCCCATAAAGAAGTCCATTCGCCGCGCCAGGCCAGCGTTATCGTCATAAAGACAAACGACCAGACAACCCGGTGCGCCAGGATTTCGGTGGAGGGCACCTGCTTGATTTGCTTCCAGTACAGGGGGAAGACCCCCCAAATGAAATACGCGCCGAGCGCGAGGAGGACACCTTTTTTCATATCTGCTCCATGGGTAAAAACGTGCGCTTATTGTACCGCTAACCGGCTCCATCACACCCCCCTACACATTCGCACCACCGCGCAATAAGAATTGCCGCATCCCTTGCGCCTGACAGAATTATCGGTTACACGCCCACCAGGAAAGGCTACAATGAGGCATAATTTGTGTCTCTTGTTATGGCTGCCCCTCGGAGGAAAGAACCCATGTCGAGCAAAATTGTCATCCAACGCGCCGGAAGACTGAGCGCTGCCGCCCTCCTGGCAGGCCTCATGCTGAGCGCGGTTTTCATCCTGGCCCACTGGCAGGCCGTCCGCGCCGCCAACTACGGCACGGTGTTGATTAGCGAAATCATGTACGACCCGGCAGTGGGGCATGCAACTCCCTACGGGGGCGCAGACCAGCAGGAGGAATGGGTCGAACTGTACAACCCGGGCGATAC
>DRKV01000127.1 GCA_011051635.1 Chloroflexota bacterium
CCGGTGAAGCGGTGCGGGACGGCATCATCGCGGCCTGGGCCTTCGCCGCCGCCGACCCCTACCGGGCGGCCACCCACAACAAAGGCATCATGAATGGCGTGGACGCGGTCATCGTCGCCACCGGTAACGACTGGCGCGCCGTCGAAGCCGGGGCGCACGCCTATGCCGCCCGCTCCGGACGGTATACCTCCCTGAGTACCTGGGCGCAGGATGCGGAGGGCAACCTGACCGGCACGCTGGAGATGCCCCTGGCCGCGGGCATCGTGGGCGGGGCGACCCGCGTCCACCCCGCGGCGCAGGCGGCCCTCAAGTTGATGGGCGTCCGCACCGCCGCGGCCCTGGCCGAGATTGCCGTCTCGGTGGGGCTGGCGCAAAACCTGGCCGCCCTGCGCGCCCTGGCGACGGAAGGCATCCAGCGCGGCCACATGAGTTTGCACGCCCGTCAGGTCGCCATCGCCGCCGGTGCTACCGGAGCGGACATCGAACGCGTCGCCGCCCGCATGGTCGCCGAAGGCACCGTCCGCATTGACCGCGCCCGCGAGATTTTGAGCGAATAGGCGTACAGGGTACAAGGTACAGCGTGCAACGTGCGGCGTACCCACTTTCAAACTTCCCTCCTTTCCTCACTTGCAAACTTTCTCACTTTCAAACTTGCAAACTTTCAAACTTCCCACTTACTTATGACCGACAACCTCATCCTCCGTCCCTCCCGCCCCGTAGGCATCATCGGCTACGGAGCCTACGTCCCCCGCTACCGCCTGCCGGCGACGGAAATCGCCCGCGTGTGGCGCGGCGGGGCCGGCAACCCGCCCATCAAGGAAAAATCCGTCCCCGGCCCGGATGAAGACGTGGCGACCATGTCCATCGAAGCGGCCCGCAACGCCCTGGCCCGGGCTCAAATCTCCGCCGACAAATTGCGCGCCGTGTGGGTCGGCTCGGAATCGCATCCCTACGCGGTCAAGCCCACCTCCACGCTGGTGGCGGAGGCCATCGGGGCCGTGCCGCACATCCAGGCCGGTGACTGGGAATTCGCCTGCAAAGCGGGAACCGAAGCGATGGTGGCCGCGATGGGCTTCGTCGGCTCCGGCATGGCGGATTACGCTCTCGCCATCGGCATGGATACCGCCCAGGGCAAACCGGGCGACGCCCTGGAATACACCGCCGCGGCGGGCGGGGCGGCCTACATCATCGGCCCGGCGGAGGATGCCCTGGCGCGCATCGAGGCCTCCTACTCCTACGTCACCGACACCCCCGACTTCTGGCGGCGCGCGTACCAGAAGTACCCCGAACACGGCCAGCGCTTCACGGGCGAACCGGCCTACTTCCACCACATCACCAACGCTGCCACCCGCCTGATGGAAGCCCTGGGAACCGGCCCCGAAGACTACCGCTTTGCCGTTTTCCACCAGCCTAACGCCAAGTTCCCCCAGCGCGTGGCTGCCAAACTGGGCTTCAGCAAGGAACAAATCCAGACCGGCCTGCTGGTTCCGATGATTGGCAACACCTACTCCGGAGCGGCCATCATCGGCCTGAGCGCCATCCTGGATATCGCCGAACCCGGCGACCGCATTCTGGTGACCTCCTTCGGCTCCGGGGCAGGCTCCGACGCCTTCGACATCCACGTCACCGGGAAAATCACGGAGCGGCAAAACCTGGCTCCGCACACGATGGACTACATCGAACGGCGCACCGAGATTGATTACGCCGCCTACGCCCGCCTGCGCGGCAAAATTGTGCTGAAATAGGATGGGAACAATGAGCGACATCGTCATTGCAGGCATCGGACAAACCCCCGTGGGCGAGCATTGGGATACCTCGCTGCGCGAATTGGCCTTCCAAGCCCTCACCCAGGCCCTGCGGGATAGCGGCGACTTGCGCCCGCAGGCTCTCTTCGTGGGCAACATGCTGGCCGACCAACTCATCGGGCAGGCGCACCTGGGCGCTCTCCTGGCCGATTTCGCCGGATTGACGGGCATCGAAGCCTACACCATCGAAGCAGCGGGCGCTTCCGGCGGAGCGGCCTTTCGGCAGGCGTACCTGGCCGTCAAATCCGGGCTGATTGACTGCGCCGCGGCCCTCGGCGTGGAGAAGATGACCGACCGCCGGGGCGCGGAGAGCGACGTTGCCCTGGGCACAACCATGGATGGCGATTACGAAACCGTCCACGGGCTGACCCTGGAGGCCCAGGCCGCCCTCCTGATGCGGCGTTATCTCCACGAGAGCGGCGCGCCCCGCAGCGCCTTCGCCGGTTTCCCCCTGGTGGCGCACGCCAACGCGGTCAGCAACCCCAACGCCATGTTCCGCCGGGCTATTCGGGCGGAAACTTACGAGCGCGCCGGGGTGGTCGCCGACCCGCTCAACCTCTTCGACGTGGCTCCCTGGGCGGACGGGGCCGCGGCGGTCGTCCTCATCCGCCGCGACCTGCTCCCCGATGATTTCCCGCATCCCCTGGTGCGGGTCGCCGGGGGAGCGATTGCCACCGACACCCTGGCCCTCCACGACCGCGGCGATATGCTGGCTTTTCGGGCGGCGCGTCTCTCCGTGGAGCGCGCCTGCGCCCAGGCGGGCATCTCCCCGCAGGAGGTGGATTTCTTCGAGTTGTACGACCACACCTCGGTCACGGCAGCGCTCTCGCTGGAAGCCGCCGGTTTTGCGGAACGCGGTCAGGGGTGGCGGCTGGCTCAGGGGGATACGCTGACCCTCAAGGGGAAGTTGCCTATCCTGACTTTCGGGGGCCTGAAGGCGCGCGGCAACCCCGGAGGGGCCGC
>DRKV01000128.1 GCA_011051635.1 Chloroflexota bacterium
CCCCTTCGGCGGGCGCAATCGCCGCATAGTACGGCGTGGAGGTCGGACTGGGCGTCGGGCTGAGAGTGGGCGAGGGCGTCAGCGTAGGTGTGGATGTAGACGTAGCGGTCGGTGGTACAGGGGTGGATGTCAGGGTGGGGGTTGAGGTGGGCGTCAGTGTGGCGGTGGAGGTAAAAGTAGGGATGGCGATTTGCCCGCTGACCGCCGCCCCCGCGCTGCCCAGCGCCACCATCAGCACCACCCCTATCAGCGCCAGGGCGGCCCCGAAGGTGTACCCGAACATCGTCAGCGGGCGGAAGCGCAAAATGGCAAAGGTCAGCGTTCCCAGCAGGATGCTCCAGGTGAGATGCAGGGCGAAGACCACCATCCCGTCCGGCCACAAGTGGGGCTGCCCGGAAAGCCAGCCGAAGCCTGCCGCGCTCAAAGGCAGGTACAGCCCGTAGGCCAGCGCCACGCTGGGCAATTGCGGATGGTTATCTTCGTGATTCAGGCGTGCCGTGGTCAATATCGCCCCTACGGCCACAACCAGAAACGCGGCTGCCGAGAGACGCGTGTGCAAGTGGGCTTGCGACAGCCCTTCGGGGGGCATCCAACGGCTGATGAAGCCTGCCAGCGCCCCGAAGCCGAAGACGAGAATAGACCCGATGGCGAATCCCCCAAAACTGCGCCCAAAAAAGCGCGGCGACCCCAGAATCGTCCCCAGCGCCATCCCCACCAGCGGCGACATGAGCGGCGCAGCCAGCGCGCCCAGCACCAGCACGGCGGGCGAATCCAGCCACAACCCCAGCGCAATCAGCACCCCGGCCAGGGCGGAGAACAGGAAGAAATCAAAAGTAGGCGAAACTCTGTGGGCAATGGCATCCACCGTAAGGGCGCGTTCATCCGCCTCCATCGGGGCCAGCAGCCTCCTGGCCCGCCGCCGGCGGGCGGGGGGCAGAGCATCCAGGTCGTCATCCACGAATTCGCTGCGGTCGAAATTCATGCCGCTATTATACCCCGTGTAGTACAATCATCGCATGTCCTCCATTTATCGTAGAATCTTGCTCTTCTTGATGACCGGGATGTTGCTGGCGGCCTGCAGCGGAAGCCGCACCCCGCAAGCCTCGCCTGCCCCCCCGGATTTGCCCGCAGAAACGGATTCCACGCCCACAGTTGCTCCCGTACCCACTGCGACTCTTACCCCCCTGACTCCCCGTTTACTCTTCCTCGCCCCGCAGGGATTGCCGTTTCCCTACGATGCGCTCCCCGCCCGCGTGGATTCCGCTGCCGCTGCCCGGGGCTGGCAGGTGGAGCGGCAGGATGCCGTGCCGGGGGTCGCGCTGGACGCCTCCGTGCAGGCCGTCATTACCTTGCCCGGCGCGGGCGACCCCCTTTCCCTGGCGGAAGCCAACCCGCAGGCGCCCTTCATGCTCGTCGGTGTCTCTCCTGATGCCGCCCTGCCCCCCAACGCCGTCGCCCTCGACTTTTCCGGCGCCTCGCCGGAGAACCGCGCTTTTCTGGCCGGCTACATCGCCGCCCTTGCTACCGCGGACTGGCGGGTGGGAGTCATCGCCGATGACCCCGCTCTGGTGGAAGCCTTTCGCCAAGGAGCGGTGTACTTTTGCGGTCTGTGCCGCCCGGCCTATCCACCCTTTGCCGCCTATCCCGCCTACGCGGAGATTCCCGGCGGTGCCTCGGCGGACGTGTGGTACTCTGCCTTTGCTGCCCTTTCCGAGCAGGGGGTGGAGACGGTCTACATCGCCCCTCCCCTCCTGGAAGAGGAAATCCCCGTTACCTTGTTGCCCGATACGGATTTTCGCCTGATAACCGAATCTCCGCCCCCCGATGCGCTCTCCGCCCGCTGGCTGGCATCCGTGTATCCTGATGTCCCCTCCGCCTTCGATGCCGCCTGGGATGCGTTGCTATCCGGCGAACGCGGCCAGCGCCTCCCCGTCCCCCTGACCTTTGCCGTCGGCAATCCGGAGTGGTTCTCGGAGGGCCGCCAGCGCCTGGCCCGTCAGGTGGCGGATGCCCTGGCGGAAGGCGCCGTCTCCGTGCGGTGAGGGCGTTATGGTGCGCGGCATCACGATGCCCCTTTCCATTTGGAGCGCACCCTCACACCATCTCCATTCCCCCCCGTAGACCTGACGGGTCTCGCAGACCCGTCAGGTCTTGGGCGCAATCGAGTCCGCAGAGCGGACTTCCCCCGCGATAGGACGACCATTGAATCCACGCGCTTTTCTGCGCAAATCAGCGCCCATCAGCGTCATCTGCGTTCTTCGAACGACTCTTCTGCATTTCCTGCCTGCTCCCTCTGCCCGAATTCCAGTGGTAATTTTTGCCAAATTGTGGTACTTTAAAGCCGTTCTACCCACCCCTCACTTTCTCTTTACGGAGGAGAATAGTTTATGAACAAGAAAATCAACATCCTGTTTTCGCTGCTGGTGCTGGCGGCTATGATTTTGTCTGCCTGCGCCCAGGCCACCCCCGAATCAACCGCTGGCGGTGGTGAGGAAGCCCCTGCCGAAGCCGAAAAAGGCTGCGAGAGCGCCGAGGTGCTTTGTGTCGGTCTGGTGACGGACGTTGGCGAAATTGACGATAAGTCCTTCAACCAGTCTGCCTGGGAAGGCGTCAAACGCGCCGAGGCCGAACTGGGCGCCCAAATCAAGTACATCGAGACCAAGGACGCCAAAGATTACGCTGCCAACATCGACCTGTTTGCCCAGGAGAACTACGACGTCATCGTAACCGTGGGCTTCGCATTGGGACAGGCCACCGCTGAGGCCGCCAAGAAGTACCCCGACATCAAGTTCATCGGTGTTGACCAGTTCCAGGCGGAGACCATCCCCAATCTGGCGGGCTTGATTTTCCCCGAAGACAAGGCCGGCTTCATGGCTGGTGCGTTGGCCGCCCAGTTGACCAAGAGCGGCACCATCGCAGCCGTGCTCGGTACCGACCTGGTTCCCCCTGTGGTGGCCTTCAAGGAAGGCTACGAGGCGGGCGCCCGCTACATCAATCCCGACATCAACATCATCTCCACCTATCACCCCGGTGGTCTGGATGTGGCCTTTGTTGACCCCGAATGGGGTGCTGCCACTGCCAAGCAGGCCATTGACCAGGGTGCGGACGTCATCTTCGGCGCTGGCGGCAAGACCGGCAACGGCGCCCTCATCGAAGTGGCCTCCCACCCCGGCCTGTACTGCATCGGCGTGGATAGCGACCAGTGGGAGACCGTCCCCGAAGCGCATCCCTGCCTGGTTTCCAGCGCCATGAAACTGATTACCCCCGGCGTCTTCGACCTGATTGAGAAAGCCAAGAACGGCGAATTCCCCGGCGGCAACTATCTCGGCGAGACCGGCCTGGCCCCCTTCCACGACTTCGACAGCAAGATTCCGCAGGAAGTCAAGGATAAACTGGCTGAAATCGACAAGGGCCTGCGTGA
>DRKV01000129.1 GCA_011051635.1 Chloroflexota bacterium
CCCGCGCCGTGGCTGAGGCGCGCGGGCACGCCATCACCCTCAACGTCAAAAAGGGTGGCGGGGAGGCAGGCTTCAACGCCGCCGAAACCCTGCTGGCCGCCCTGGGCGCCTGCATCCTGACCAATGTCAACGCCATCGGGGCGAAAATGCGTTTGGACATCCGCGCCGCGCGCATCGAATTCGACGCCGTGCGCCGCGACGAGCCGCCCGCGCTGACCGAAATCCGCTACCGCCTGATTCTGGATAGCCCGGAGCCGCGCCCAAAACTGGAAGAACTGCACGCTCTGTGCATCAGGTGGGGCACGGTGACCAACACCCTCATCCACGGCCTGACTCCTCAGGGAGAAGTGGTGGTTGAGGGTAAATAAGCCATGCAGGACAACTGCGAGCAGTTGTCCTGCAATTATCGAAAGGAGAACATCATGTCCAAAGACACTCTCGCATCCTGGCTGACAACCCGCAGTTTTGACCACTGGAGCACCGGGCAACACAAAATCATGCCGGAAGCCTTCTTCAAGAAGTGGGCAAATGACGAGGCCGTGCTGCTGGATGTACGCTATCCGCTGGAAGTGGAACACATGCAATTACCCTTCGCTCTTCACATTCCCATAAACGAGTTGCCCAAGCGCCTGGACGACATCCCCCGCGATAAAATTGTGGCGACCTTTTGTTCGGGCGGGGACCGCGCCGCCGTCGCTTATGCCTATCTGCAAGCGCAGGGCTTCGAGAACGTCCGCATCTTCAAAGGCGGATACACCGCGCTGACGGCGGAATTGATGCCCGGCAAGTTGCGTAAACTGGTCAAGTGAACAGTGAACAGGGATTAGGGATTGGGGAACAGGAAGCAGGTGCGCTTGCCCCCCAATCCCTAATCCCTAATCCCCAATCCCTACCCCCCATGTTCTTCCTTCTCATCACCCTCATTCTCCTCCTCGCCTTCATCTTCTCCATGCTTGGTCTGGGCGGGGCAATGGTCTACAACCCGCTGATGGTGTGGTTCGGCTACGATTTCAAGGAAGTGGTCGTCTCCACCGGGTTGCTGCTCAACGGCCTGACGGCGCTTTCCGCCGCCTGGGTGTACTACCGCAACAAGATGATTGACTTCTCCATCGGTCTCCCGCTGACCGTGGCCGCCTCCCTCGGCGCGCCGGTGGGAGCCTACTTCACCCGCTTCGTGCCCACCACCACCCTGCTGTGGATTTTCGCCATCGTGGTGATTTTCGCCGCCGTGCGGATGATGCTCACCAGCGGGCAGGTGGAGCCGGAGAGCGTCCGCGGCACCGCCATGCAGCGCGCCGCGCTCGGCACGGCGGTCGGGTTGGGCGTGGGCGCCCTGGCCGGGATGCTGGGCATCGGCGGCGGCTTTCTCTTCGTCCCGCTGCTCATCTTTCTGGGCTACCCCACCAAAACCGCCGCCGCGACCACCGCCCTGGCGGTGGTCTTTTCCTCCTTCACCGGCCTGGCCGGGCATCTGGCCGTCGGGCACTTCGACTGGCCCTTGATGCTGGCCGCTTCGGTAGCGGTCGTCATCGGTTCGCAGGCCGGGGCGCGGGTGATGACCGCCCGCATGAAATCCCGCCAACTGAAGCAGATGTTCGGTATCGTTCTCCTTTTTGTGGCCGCCAAACTGATTACGGGGTTGCTCTGATGAAAGAAAACTGGTTTGTTCCCGATTGGCTTGAAGAGGCTCCCTACGCGCCCGTCTTCCGGGTACGCGACACGCTCCACAAGTACGGGCGGTATGCCCCCCAAACCAAAGTCGTCACCGTCGCCGACCTGATTAAGTTCCACGGGCATCTGTGCGGCGGGTTGATGGAAGCCGCCGTCGCCCTGCGGGCGGCCTTCAACGTCCTCTTCCCCGCAGGCGTGATTGACCGCACCGACCTGGAAATCGTCGGCAACAACTCGGCCTGCGGCGGCGACGTGGCCGCCTATCTGACCGGGGCGCGGGTGCGCTTCGGCTCACAGGTGATTGACCTTTCGCTGGAGGGAGGCGAGTTCTACGTGCGCCGCGTCAGCACGGGCGAGGTCGTCCGCGTGCGCCTGCGGGATGAGGTCTATCCTCACGAGGTCAAGGCACAGATGCGCCGCGTCCTTTCGGAGGAACGGGCACCGACGGATATTGACCGCTTCGGCGAACTGCAATGGGCCTACGCCCGCCGCCTGTGCGAGATGCCGCCCGAAGACGCCTTCCTCGTGGAGAAGCGCCCCGACTACGCCTGGCCTTCCCCCAACCTCACCGGCCTGGGACGCCGCAGCGACAACGATTTCAAGGCAGGATAGGCAAAAACGCTCTTCCGCAAAAGCGCATCCTCTGGTAAGATACGCCCGCTGGATACGTCAATCAGGCTGCATCACAGGCACAGGACGCCCCTGTGCCTGCTTTTTTTGTCCAGAGGTACCTCATGCTGGTAGAACGAACCGATATCCGTAACATCGCCATCATCGCCCACGTGGACCACGGCAAGACCACTCTCGTGGACGGGATGCTCAAGCAGGCCCGCGTCTTTCGCGAAAACCAACGCGTCGTCGAGCGCGTCCTCGATTCCAACGACCTGGAGCGCGAGCGCGGCATCACCATCCTGGCGAAGAACACCGCCATCCGCATCCCTGACCCCCGCCGCGGGCAGGAGGTCAAAATCAACATCGTGGACACCCCCGGCCACGCCGATTTCGGCGGCGAGGTGGAACGCGTCCTCAACATGGTGGACGGCGTCCTCCTGCTGGTGGATGCCGCCGAAGGCCCCATGCCCCAGACGCGCTTCGTCCTCCAGAAGGCGCTCGCCCTCGGCCACCGCGCCGTGGTCGTCATCAACAAGGTGGACCGCCGCGATTCCGACCTGGACCGCGTCCTCAACGAGACATTTGACCTGTTCATCGAATTGGGAGCCACCGAGGAGCAGGCCGAATTCCCCGTAGTGTACGCCATCGCCACGGAGGGCCGCGCCGGACTCACCCCCGCTTTGAGCGGGGACCTGCACCCCTTGTTTGAAACCATCCTTCGAGAGGTTCCCGCTCCCCGCGTGGACCCCGAAGCGCCCCTGCAATTGCTGGTCACCACCCTGGATTACGACCCCTACCGCGGCGTGACCGCCGTAGGGCGCATCAGCGCCGGGAAACTGCGGGCCGGCGCTCCGGTGGCGCGCATCACCCGCGGGGGGACGGTACTCCCCGAAACAGCGCGTTATTTGTACGTCCATGAGGGGTTGCAGCGTTTGGAGGTAACGGAAGCCGCCGCGGGCGAGATTGTCGCTATCGCCGGGCTGGAAGAAATCGCCATCGGCGAGACGCTGGCCGACCCCGAAGCGCCCCGCGCCCTCCCCACCATCAAAGTGGAGGAACCCACGGTGCGGATGACCTTCGGGGTGAACACCTCCCCCTTTGCGGGGCGCGAGGGCCGCTGGGTGACATCCCGCAAACTGCGCGAGCGCCTGTTCAACGAACTCAAGCAGAACGTCGCCCTGCGCGTCGAGGAGACCGACAACCCCGACACTTTCCTGGTTTCGGGGCGCGGCGAACTGCACCTTGCAATTCTCATCGAGACCATGCGGCGGGAGGGCTACGAATTTCAGGTCTCGCGCCCGGAGGTCATCCTGCGCCACGACGAACAGGGGCGCAGGCTGGAGCCTTACGAGGAAGTCCACATCGAGACCAGCCCGGAGACGGTCGGCGTGGTGGTGGAGATGCTGGGGCGGCGGCGCGGTGAGATGCAGCACATGGAAGACACCCCCTCCGGCAACGTGATGCTGCGCTACATCGTCCCCACGCGGGGGCTGCTGGGCTTCCGCTACCAGTTCCTGACGGCGACGCGGGGCAGCGGGGTGATGCACACCCTCTTCCACGGCTACGGCCTGCATGCCGGCGACATCCCCGGCAGGTCGCGGGGGTCTCTGGTCTCGTGGGAGACGGGCGCGGCCAACTCCTACGGCATCCAGAACGCCGAGGAGCGCGGCACGCTCTTCATCCGCCCCGGCGTGGAAGTCTACGAGGGGATGGTGGTGGGCGAGCGGCAGCGTCCCGGCGACCTGGACGTGAATGTGTGCAAGAAGAAGCACCTGACGAACATGCGTAACGCGGTGCGCGATATCGACGTGCGCCTGACGCCCCCGCGGGAGATGAGTCTGGACGAGTGCATCGAGTTCCTGGCCGACGACGAACTGCTGGAAGTGACCCCCGAAAGTCTGCGTATCCGCAAGCGCATTTTGCCCCGTGAGGAGCGCGGCAAGGCCAACAAGCGCGCCAAAAAATTGGCGTTGGCGTAAGAGAAACCCTGGTCGGGGGAGTTCATGAATTCTCCCGAATAAAAAAATCCCGCCGTGCGGCGGGATTTTTTTGTGGCGGGGAGGGCGGGATTTGAACCCGCGGTTGAGGTTTTAGCCCCAACAACCGCTTAGCAGGCGGTCCCGATAAACCAGGCTCCGGCACCTCCCCGTGTCTTTGCGTCCGGTGAACGGTTGAGGCGGAGGGAGCGGGATTCGAACCCGCGTAGGGGAGACCCTAACCTGTTTTCAAGACAGGCGCCTTCGTCCACTCGGCCATCCCTCCAAATGAGGGCTGCTCGTTGAGCGGGAGGATTTTACCATATCCTGAGGCGAGGCGCAACGATTTCCGACGTGCTGGGTGCGAACAAATGTCGTAGAAGACGGCAGTTGAAACTGCACCAACGTCTGCGAAGCCGCCCTTCGGCGGCTGGAATCCAACCTGCGTAGGCAGGTTTCGCAACTGTTGCCGCGACTTCCAGTCGCCGGAGCCGAAACGCATCTACAGGATTTGCTTGCAC
>DRKV01000130.1 GCA_011051635.1 Chloroflexota bacterium
CACGACGCCATCGTGGTGCTGGAAATCCCCTGGCGGGCCGAGTACCGCTACAGCGTGCCCGGCGGGGAGTTTTGGCCGCTCCACAACCGCGTCATCTGGAAACTGGGCGATGTCCCCGTGGGCGGCACCTTCCACGCCGTCGTCCAGGTTTGGTACAAGTGGGGCACGCCGGTCAACACCATCATGCCTGCCGTGGCGATGGTCGCCGCCGACAACCTGCGCCATCCCTGGGTCTCTTACGAGGAACATCTGGCCTACGAGGAACTCGCCGTCGCCAACCAGGAGACCCTCACCCAGGCCCAGGTGGACGCCCTCCTCGCCGCCGACCCCGACCTGGCCGCTCTCTACGATGACCTGACCGCCCAGGGCTTCGTTTACTACGGCAACGCCGAGCGCCTGACCCTGGAGGACAGCACGGAGTGGGTCGAACTCCTGCTGCTGAACCCCGACCGCCTGGGTGAAATCGCCGCCGTGCGCCGCATCGGGGATGACCGCTACATCCGCCGCGAGACGGATACCGGCGTCGAGTTCTACGACCTGGATGGCGGGGCGCGCTTCAACTACCTGACCGCCGAATGGGAATTCTGGGGGAACCTGGCCGCCCCGCCGGGGACTCTCGCCCCCTCAGGGTGTGCTGCTTCCCCGGAGAGCGCGGCGGGACTCGGCCCGTGGCGGCTCGCCGGACCCTGGGAGGGCGCCTCCCCCCAAAGCCTCAGCGCTCCCAATGCCTGCCCCGACCACGGTTGGGATGACTGCCTGCGGAATTGCCTGCTCCAGCAGGTGCCTCAGGAGATGTCCGACCCCGGTTTCGCCGGGGGAAGCCACTCCTGCCAGGCCTGCGCGGCGTGCAGTTCCGACTGCCTGGATGTCTGCTCCCAGTGCGCCCGCGACCTGTGGGGGCAGTACCATCACGAGCACTACCGCAACTGCACCCGAGAGTGTGCCGACGTTCACAACTGGAACAAGTACCGCTGCGACGGCGACAGCGTGGCCTGTTACGCCGCCCCGCGCAACGAATCCAAATTCGGGCGCTCGGAATTCCGCCTGACCTACCACTGCGACGGCAACACCTGCAAGTACATGCCCACCCCCACCCTGGAATACTGTCCCCACGGCTGCGCCTACGGCGACAGCGATACCCTCGGCGGCATCGATACGCAGTGCATCGACTGCGCCAACACCCAGGACTGGCACACCTGGCAAATCTGCACCCGCCAACTGTGGGTCCACGACCCCAACGCCCTCTACGGCCCGCAGATTGCCGTGCCGGGGCAGACCCTCACCTACACCGTGGAATGGGAGAACACGGGCGAGGGCACTGCCCACGGCGTTTACGTGGAAAGCACTCTCCCGCCCGAAGTGGACGACGCCACCCTGCAAATCGGTGGGAACGGCGTGTACTTCCCTGAAAGCCGCACCCTCCTGTGGCAGGTCGGCGACCTGGCCGCGGGCGCGGGCGATAGCGTCACCTACACGGTGCAGGTTCCCGCCTCCGTGCCAAGTGGCACGATGCTGACCGCCCAGGCGGTGGTTTACTTCCCCAGCGTGCCGGAGACCACCCCCACCAATCCGGTTGTGACTCTCATCCAGGAACTCGCCGCCCACGGGCAGGAGGTCGAGACGGTGGAGGGGACGCCGGTGACGGTCACGCTGCGCGGCACTTCCCCGGCGGGTGACCCGCTGACCTGGCAAATCCTCAGCGGTCCCGAACACGGCATCCTAAGCGGGACGCTCCCCGCCCTGACCTACACCCCGGAGACCAACTTCGAGGGCGCGGATGCTTTCGAGTTCACCGTCAGCGACGGGACGCGCACCAGTTTGCCCGCCCGCGTTACCATCATCGTCCAGACCGGCGAGGAGGACATCCCGCCCGAAATTCTCCTGACCACCCCCCGCGACGGGGAGAGCGATGTGGATGTCGGCGATGCGCCGCTGTACGGGGAGATTTACCACCCCGAGATTATCGCCTATGCCACAGAGCCCCTGGATGCCGCCACGGTCACGACCGCCACGGTTTCCCTGCGGACACAGGACGGCTACGTGCCGGACTACGAAGTCGCCTACGACGAATACCTGCACGCCGTCCGGGTAAGCCCCCGCGAACCGCTGCGCCGCAATCAGACCTACATCGTCACCCTCTCCACCGGCCTGCGGGATACCTCCGGCAATCCGCTGGCGGAGGCCTACACCTGGCAGTTTTCCACCTGGAGTTTCAAGACCTACCTGCCGCTGCTGGTACGCTGAGGGGAGCGTTGAAAGATGGTTTGTTTGAGGATGCGGCAGCCTGTGGCTGCCGCATCCTCATATTCACAGGCGGTCGATTTTCTCTTTGTAAGGGTCCAACTTGCTACCCCGCGACCGTCGCTCTCCCTGCCCGGTAGACACCGCGTTCGTGTAGCGCCTTTATCACGAAAAAACCTCCTCTTTGAGCATGGCGTCCTCCTTGCTGTTTCGCAGTTTGGAGGACATTGTAGCCGCTGTTTAAGGGACTTCTCAATCCGTTGTTTGGGTACTTTTACCACCATGGCTGACACGGCCCCGGAATTTGTAGATAAGCCGCGATAGGCCTGTTTGGGGGTCAGGAGATGCCCGACGACGACCAGGATGTGATGAGCGATGACGGTATTGAAGGACGGCCCCGCCGCGCTGGATGATTTCACTGGCCCCGCTCTCGGAGGTAGGTAAACAGCGCGGAATTTGACAATTCAGGCTATACCGTGGTGCAATTGCAAACATAGCGGGCGACTTACGCCTCCGTTAGCCAACCTCACACACTCAGAATCTGGAGTAAACACGAATGTACCCATTGAGCGGACGTGCTTTCAAAACGCAATACATCGCTGTCATACTTGTTGCCGGTACAATTCTGGCCGTGCTCGCAGCGCCGACCATGCTTTCCCGTTCCCGGGAATTCACAACCATGGTAGAAATGCGCGATGGAGTACGTCTGGCGACCACGGTGTACCTGCCCCCAGGAGATGGCCCCTTCCCTGTGCTGCTGTATCGCACGCCATACGATGACGCAAAGTACGCGGACATGGCGGCGACGTACACCGGGGCTGGCATCGCGGTCGTCACCCAGGATATGCGCGGGCGGTTCGAATCCGAGGGCGTCTTTCAGGTTTTTACCCAGGATGGCGACGGGGAATTGAAAGACGGCTTCGACACCATGCAGTGGATTGTAAACCAGGATTGGAGCAACGGCCTGATTGCCACAGCGGGCAACTCGGCGGATGGCATCGTGCAATACATGGAGGCATCGGCCAACCCGCCGGGATTGGTGCTGGTAGAACCGATGATGGCGACCCCCAACCTGTATTCGGATGCCATCTTCTACGACGGCGTACGGCGCTACTATCTCAGCCATACCTGGCTCGAGGGGAACGATATGCTGTACTTCGAGGAGGAGTTCGCCAGACACCCGTTCGAGGACAGATTTTGGGCTCCGGTGCAGACTTACGACCAGTACGGCAACGTACACGCCGCCGGCTTCCACATCGCTGGCTGGTTCGACATCTTTCAGAACGGCAACATCGAGGGATACATCGGCTACCAACACGAAGGCGGCAACGGTGCGGCTGGTCAGCAGAAACTCATCGTCGGGCCGTGGACGCATGGCACCTACGAGAGCCTGACCCAGGGAGAACTGACGTTTCCGCCCAATTCCCTGGAGCCTCCGTACTCCATCGAAGAAGTCTCCGACATCATGCTCAATTACTACCTTCAGGTCAACCATCCGGGCATCGACAAAACGCCGGAGGATATCCCTAACGTGCAATACTACGTGATGGGCGACGTGGACGACCCGGACGCCCCCGGCAACGAGTGGCGCACGGCGGACGATTGGCCTCCCGATGCCGCACCGGTGCGCCTGCACCTCCAGCCCGGCGGCGGACTGGCCGAGGCCTGCCCGCCCGGCAATGGGGGTACCACCAGTTACGTCTTCGACCCCGAGGACCCCAGCCCGACGATTTGCGGCAACAACATGAACCTCGATGCAGGCTCTTGCGACCAGCGGACGGTTGAAGCCCGCGACGATGTGGTCGTCTTTGAGACGGACGTACTGACCGCACCGATGGAAATTACCGGGCGGGTTGTCGCGCATCTGTTTGTCGAAATTGACCAGCCGGACGCCGACCTGATGGTGCGTATGACCGATGTTTACCCTGACGGACGCTCAATGCTGATTGCCGATGGCGCTCTCCGGCTGGCAACACGCGGCTCCACCACCAGGTTGACGCCGCTGAAGCCGGGCGAAGTCGTCGAGGGGGTGGTGGATTTGTGGAGCACGTCGTTGATACTCAACGTTGGTCACCGTCTGCGCATCTCGGTAACATCATCAAACTGGCCGCGCTTCTCCGTCAACCAAAACAATGGCTTGCCGTATCCTGAGTCAGTCGCGGGCGAAGGCGCCCCGGTAACGGTGACGCTCCACCACGATGGCGAATATGCCTCCTACCTCGAAGTCCCGGATCCCACGCGGTCAACGGACGAAATTACAACCTGTGATGGCTTTTCTTTCCATCGGTAGCGTAAGCGGTGACGGGTATCTGGTTTCATGGCTGCGATATTGTGCCCTGGTGATAGCACGGAGATGTTGTTGGGTGGCTACCCCCGCGTACAGCCGACCCGTTTCTGGCAGTAGAAACCGCGGGCGAAATTTGGCAGTTTGAGATATACTGAAATTGTGTTGAAATTGCAAACACGGCGGGTGGCTTATGCCAACGTTGGGCAGAGCGTATTCTGCCCCATCCAAAAGCGACGAGCAATGAAGAAAATTTATCACACCGCACAGCCTTTTCGTTCTCTCAAAGGGAGTGATATTCTTGTATTGCTTATTGAGAAGTGAAGAAATGTGTTAACATCAGGGTATGAGCTGGCAACCGAAACATCTCACAAGAGGACAAATGGCGGAAAGGCGTCAGGAAGCCTATCGATTGTTGCAGGCAGGCTGGCGTCCCGCCTCCGTGGCCCGAGAGTTGGGTGTGAGCCGGGCAGCCGTGACCCA
>DRKV01000131.1 GCA_011051635.1 Chloroflexota bacterium
CGCCCAGACCGGAGCGCGGCAGGAAGGCATCCTGGGCGCTATCTACCGCTTCGCCCTGGAGACCCGCGCCCGCCACGCCGAAACCATCCGGCGGAACTGGCCGCAGGTCTGGCGGCGCGCTTCGGGCTACAACCTCAACTATCTTCTGCCCTGGTCGCCCGCCGTCCCGCCCCGCTGGGAGGGGGAGACCTACCCCCCGCTGCCCGCCGGGAGCCTCAACCTGGCCCCCCTCTTCGCCGGTTCGGAGGGAACCCTGGCCGTCCTGCGGCGCGTCACCCTGCGCCTGGTGGAGCGTCCCGCTCATACCGTCCTGGGCGTGCTGCCCTACGAGAGCATCGCCGAGGCCTGCGACGATACGCCCCGCCTGCTCTCCCTGGGCGCTTCGGCGGTGGAACTCCTGCCGCGCATGTTGCTCCACCTCGCCCGCGCCGTCCCCGCCTACGCCCGCCAGTTGACCTTCGTCCGGGGCGACCCAGCCGCCCTCCTGATGGTGGAATTCGCCGGCAACGACCCGCGCCGCCTGCGGGAGCAGGTCGCCCGCCTCGGCCCGCGCGCCTACCTGGCCCTCACCCCCGAAGCGCAGGCGCAGGTGTGGAACGTCCGCAAGGTGGGGCTGGGGCTGCTCATGTCCCGTCCGGGGGATGCCAAGCCGGTGGCCTTCATCGAGGACGTGACCGTGCCCGTAGAGCGCCTGGGGGAGTACGTCCGCACCCTGGAGAGCGTCTTCGCCGAACACGGCGTGGAGGCGGCCTATTACGCCCACGCCTCGGCGGGCTGCCTGCACGTCCGTCCCATCCTGGATTTGCGCCGCCAGAAGGACATCGCCGCCCTGCGCTCCCTGGCGCGGGCGGCTACCGCTGCCGGTCTGCGGCTGGGCGGCACGGTTACGGGGGAGCACGGCAAGGGGCTGGCGCGCTCCGAGTGGCTGCCCGACGAATTCGGGGAAGACCTGATGGAACTTTTCCGCGCCCTCAAACGGGCTGCCGACCCCCAGGGCATCCTCAACCCCGGAAAGGTGGTAGACCCCCTCCCTATGGACGCGAATCTGCGTTACGGGGCCGGGTACCGCTCCCGGGGCTGGCAATCCACCCTGGATTTCTCCCTGCAAGGTGGTCTCACCGGCGCGGTGGAGCAGTGCAACGGGGCGGGAGTCTGCCGCAAAGAGACCGGCGTGATGTGTCCCTCCTTCCAGGCGACGCGGGAGGAGATGCACAGCACCCGCGGGCGCGCCAACCTCCTGCGGGCGCTGATTTCGGGGCGCTTCCCCGCCGAGTCCCTGGCCGAGGAAGCCGTCCACGCCGCCCTGGATACCTGCCTGGCCTGCAAGGGCTGCAAATCGGAGTGCCCCTCGGCGGTGGATATGGCGAAACTCAAGTACGCCTTTTGGGAGCGTCACTACCGCAGCCACCCCCGCCCGGCGCGGGATTATCTCTTCGCCTGGTTCGACCGTCTCGCCCCGTGGGGGGCGCGTCTTTCCCCCTTGACGAATATCCTGATGGAAAGCGCGCCGGCGCGCTGGATAGCCCGCCGGATGGGGATTGCCCCCAAAAGGGCGCTGCCCCGTTTTGCCTCCCCCCGGAGCATCCCCCCTTTGAGCGGCTCCCGCCTGGATGTGCTCTACCTGCCCGACGGTTTTACCCGCTACACCGAACCCTGGGTGGAGCGCGCTGCCCTGGAGACCCTGCGCCGCGCCGGGCTGGGCGTCCGCTCCCTGCGTATCGTCGGCACGGGACGCCCTTTGATTTCCAAAGGTTTTCTGCCGCAGGCGAAGGCGCACCTCCGCAAACTCCTGGACGAACTGGGACAGATTGACCCTGAGGGAGCGTTGCCCATCATCGGCGTGGAGCCTTCGGAAATTTACACCCTGCGCGACGAACTCCTGGATTTCTTCCCCGACGACCCGGCGGTGCAGGCCGTCGCCCGCCGCGCCTGGATGCTGGATGAATTCCTTCTGCGCCGCCCGGAGACCCTGGAGCGCCTGCAGGAGGGTGCTCCGGGGCAGGGGAAACGCGTGCTGTTGCACACCCACTGCTACCAGAAAGCGCGTCCCCCCGCCGATGACGGTCTGCCCGCCGGCAGCGAGGCCACCCGCGCCCTGCTGGAGGCCCTCGGTTACGCCGTGGAGATGGTCGGCGATACCTGCTGCGGGATGGCCGGGGCTTTCGGCTACGAGGCGGAGCATTACGAACTTTCCATGCAGATTGGCGAATTGCGCCTCTTCCCCGCCGTGCGCGCCGCCGACGCCGAGACCATCATCGCCGCGGTGGGCACCTCCTGCCGCCACCAGATTGCCGACGGCACCCCGCGGGAGGGCGTCCACCCCGTGACGCTGCTAACCGAGACCTGATGGGGTATCGCAGACCCGTCTGGCCGGAATTCTTCAACCTTAAAATTTTCCGATTTCCCTTGCTATTGGGGGAAAGTTGTGCAATAATGCAATTGCCCTGCTCGCTGGGTGCCCCCCTCACTCAGCGACAGGGCTTTTTGTTTTGGACGACGGACCGCGGACGATGGAGACCAGACGACAGATGACGCATGATGAACTTGAGTGTGTGGTGCTCGGCAACGTAGCTCTGGATGTTCTCTGCTATCCGGTGGACGATGTGCCGCGGCACGCTTCGCTGCGTTTCGAGCGGAGCGATATTCAACCGGGCGGGTGCGGCTCCAATACGGCCATCGGGCTGGCGGCGCTGGGCGTCCGCACCGGCCTGGTCGCCTCCCTCGGAGAGGACGAGGCTGCCGATTTGGCGCGCCGCTTCTGGCGGCGCGTCGGCGTGGAGACGCGCTTTGTGCGCACCCTCCCCGGCGAATCCACCGGGGTGAGCGTCGTCCTTCTGGATAGCGCCCTCCAGCCGCGTTTCATCCACACGCCGGGGGCGAACCGCGGCGTTACGCTGGATGGGCTGGACGCGGATGCGTGGGAGGCCGGCGGGGCGCGCTTCCTGCACGTGGCGGGTTTCTTTTTGCTGGAGGGACTGCTGACCCCGGAGTTCGGGCGCTTCGTGGCGGGATTGCGCGCCCGCGGCTGGCGCGTCACGCTGGATGTGGCGCTCTCCCCCAACATGGCGCATCCCGAGCCTCTGTGGGCGGCGCTGCCCCATCTCTCTGTTTTCCTGTGCAATCGGGGGGAAGCGCAAACCCTCACGGGCGAGTCCGACCCCCGGAGGGCGGCAGCCGCTTTACGGGAGCGCGGCGCGCCCGCGGTGGTGGTCAAACTTGGGGCGCAGGGCTGCTATCTGGATTCCGAAGGATTTCAGGGGCGAATCCCCCTGCAAGAAAAAACTCCGGTAGTGGATACCACCGGAGGGGGAGATGCGTTCTGCGCCGGGTTCGCGGCGGGCTTGCTGCACGGAGAGACGCTGCCACAGGCCTGCCGGAGCGGACACCGCGCCGCGGCGCGGGTGGTGGGGCATTTTGGCGCAGTCAGGGGATGGATGGCGTGAGAAGACCTGACGGGTCTCCCAAAACCCGTCAGGTCACCCGCCCCGGCGGGCAGGGGCGATTGACCGCGTTACTCCTCCAAACGGATACGCCACTCACCGTCGGCGTTGACAATCCAGAGGCAGGGAGCGCCGTCGAAAGTGATTTTTACGGTGTCCGCGTACTTGCCAATCGCGTTGACCACGGTCGTCTCAGGCGACTTTTGCGAACTTTGCAGGCAAAATACCTGCACGATGAAATTGCTCGTTCCGGTGTGGACTATTCGCCAGCCCTTATCCTGGGGCGGCTCGAAGAAATCGCTGACGCTGTCCCCCTTGCCTTCCCAGCCTGTCGCGTGCCCGGTTTCCCCAACTCCCTCTATTGCAGCGTCCCAGGTTCCGTCATCGGCTGTTATCTCAAACGCCACCGGCTCTTTGGAGGCCACAAAGACCATCCCCTGATAGTCCCCAATCGCGTTGACGAGTGTATCCGTGACGGCAAGGTCGTAGCCAATTTCTTCGTAGTGCGCCTTGACAATGAAATTGCCCCTCCCCCGATAAGTGAAGGCAATTTTGGCATACGGCGAGGGGAGCGCTATGCGTTGGGTGTAGGTGACGCGCTCATCTCCGTGCAAATTCACCGGCGGGCCGGCGGGCGGCGGCGCTGAAGGGGCGGAAACGCAAGCCGTGACTCCAACCATCAGGGACAGAAGGGATATGAGCGAGACGAACAGCGGATTTTTCGGTGAGGCCTGCATTACAATCGGGGGCTGCGGATTACTCTTCGGGCAGGTTGTAGTAATTGTACACGGCGCGGGAAAGGTCTTCCACCAGTTTGGCGGCGGTATCCCAAATCAACTCCTGGGGGTGGTGGAGGAAGACGACCAGCACGTAGTTGCCCCCCGGCGTGAAGACGATGCCCGCGTCCCCGATTGTGTTGATGACCCCGAAGGGGTCGGAAATCCAGCCGTGTTTGTGGGCGATTTTGGTGCCGTCGGGGAGACCGGCCTCCAGCAGATAGCCGATTTTGTTCTGGCTGAGGTAGTCAATCATCGTCTGGCATTCGTCGGGGGTGATTTCATCGGGGAAGGCGGCCACCAAGGAGCCGCCGCCCTGCTCGGCGCAGTAGTAAATGTCGGCCAGGAGAGACCCCATGTCGCTGACGCTCGTCTGGTTGTAGGGGTCGGGATTGGTGTTGACATCGGGGCGCTGGTTGCCGGGGGTTTTGTAGACTTTGAGCAGGGGCGCGCCGGCGTAAAAGTACCCTGCCAGGAAGGTGTTTTCCAATCCCAGGGTTTGCATGTCCTCGGTGACCTTCAGGGGGGCGGTTCCCGGCCCGATGACGCGGTCCATCAGCCAGTCGGAGGCCTCGTTCCCGGAGCGGTCAATCATCAGGAACATCAGGTTTTGGGTCTCCTCATCGGGGTTTTCCACCCGCCGAAAGGTGGAGACCAGGATGGGAACCTTGATGGTACTGGCGGCGGTAAAGGACAGGTCCGGCTCGGTAGGAAGTTCCTCGCCCTGCCGGTAGAGGAAGTGGATTTCATCCCCGTTTTGCAAGTCGAGCAGATAGAGACCGGCGATGCCGTCGAAGCCGCTCACCTGAATGGTCTGCTGCAAGAGGGTGCGGAGGGTCTGGAAAGCGGGGCGCGGCGGTTGGGAGCGTCCCAGCGGCAGGTTGACCACCCGCGGGGCGGTGGTCTTGAGGGCGGTATCGATGAGCAGGACGGCGCGGTCAATGTCCAGTTGGGTGCCGGGTTCTCCGGGTTGGAAGTTGACCGTGCCAACGGCGGGCCGGGCGGCCTGGGGTGGTTTGTCGTAGCGGGCGGCGATTTCGTTTTGCAGGTAGTTCCGCAGCCGCGCTTCCGAGTAGGAGGCCCGCAGGGGGATGCTCTGCGGCGGCGGGGTGCGGTTCCACAGGTAATCCCAAAAATCGCCCCAGAATCCCTTTTGGGAGCGGGCCAGTTCTGCGGCGGCCAACATGCTGTCGATGTCCAGTTCGAAGCCCACCACGGAAGGCTCCATCTGGATGACGGCCTCTCCGTAGTGCAGTTCCACAGGGACGTTGTAGGCCTCGCGCAGGCGCTGGGCGGTCTCCTGGCGCGTCAGGCCGCCGACCTCGATGCCGGCAATTCGCATCCCGGCGGGGAAGACGGCGCGCAGACGGCTGAAGGCTATCAACTGGCTGACCAGCAGAAAGATGGCGGCCAACAAAGCCAGCAGCGCGAACAGGCGCAGGGGCGTCAAAGGGGAGGTTCTTCTTCGCATAGCGGCGGAATTGTATCACGCGGCGAGGGTCTACAAAATCTCCTCCAGCGCGGGGATTTGCCCTGCTCCCCAGCCATGCTCTCCCAGGCGTTCCAGGGCATCCTCCGCCCAGGAGCGCATTTTCCAGTAGGCTGCCGAGCGCCCCGTGGAGGGATAGGTCTGCAACTGGGTGTGGAGCGCCAGGACGGCGGCGGCAAAGAGCGCTTCGGGGTCGGCCTCTGCCAGACGGTGCTCGAATTCCTCCACGCGGGGTTCCCAGGCCGCCCGGCGGCGGGCCAGGAGGGCCTCGAATTCGCTAATCAGGGTGTCTTCCGTCAGGTCGTTGGGGTCGAAGACCAGCATGGGAACGGGCGTGCGGAAAGTGCAAGGGGTGAAAGCCCCTTTCTTCTGGATGCGGACTTCGCCGCCCCAGGCGAAGGCTTCCACGCGTTTCTCTTTGTGGTCTTCCAAAATGATGCGCCCGGCGCACAGGCGGTAGGTCTCCTTGTCGTTCCAGGGGTGTTCGATGTGCAGTTTCCGCAGGTTGAAGCGCCCGCGATGCTCTTCGGCGACGGTGCAGAAAACCCGGCGGGGGTCGAAGTGTTCCCCGGTAGGCTGGTCGTAGACGTAAACGTGCAAGGCTTCGTACCCCAACTGGGGGGAGCAGGAGTGTGGCGTAAATTTGTAGCCAATGGGAGGGGTGTTCACAGGGTTTTGCACGGGAATGCTCCTTCTTGCTATGCCTTTCCGCGGGCGATACGCTCTTGCAGGTGGGGCGGCCACTGGGAGACATCTTCGGATGGGTAAATCCGCAGTTCCGGGCCGGGCTGGGTCAGCAAATCCCGCGTCCGGCAGCGCAGAATGGTGCGGGCGGCGGCCAGGCCGGAGGCCGTCACGCCGGAGACGCCGTGGCTGAGCGTGCTGGCCCCCACCATCAGCAGGTTCTTGATTTCGGTTTGTACGGGGAAGGCCCCCGGCCCGACCTGGGCGCGGTTCTTGGCAATCCCGTACAGGTTGCCGCGGGTGGCGTTGATGTAAAAAGCGTTGGTCAGCGGTGTGCCCAGGTTCCAGAAGACGATGTGCTTGCTGATGCCGGGGATGCGCTTCTCCAGCCCCTGGAACATGCGCCAGGCCAAATCTTCTTTCAGGGCTTCGTATTCCGGGGGGCGGTTTCCGGGGCTGCCGCCCGCCCAGCGCTCGAAGGCATCGTAGCCCACGAAGGTGAAGGCTTCCAGGGTATGATGTCCCCCGTGCATCTTGCTGGGGTCTTTCAGCGTGGTGGCGGTCAGGAACATAGAGGCGGGGTGTTCGGCGCGCAGGGCGTAGTCGCCCAGCCCCAGCCGGTAGAGTTCATCTACGTCGGCGTGTTCGTAAAACCAGAAATTGCCGGAATCCATCCCCGCGGCGCGCAAATCCATGTCCACGGCGAAGAACAAACTCAGCGCCGAAGTGGAGTATGTCACCCGGTCTAGTTTGCGGCGCAGGCGCCTGCTCAGATGCTCGCGTCCCACCATCCTGCCAAAAGTGATTTCGGGGTCGGCGTTGCTGATGACGTATCGGGAGCGGATTTCGCTCCCGTCGGCCAGGCGCACTCCGATGGCTTTCCCGTTTTCCAGAAGGATGCGCTCCACCCGCGTTTGGAGGCGAATCTCGCCCCCGGCGCGTTTCAGCGCCCTTACGAAGGCCCGCGGGATGGCGAATCCGCCCCCGCGAGGGAACCACGCTCCGTTCAGGTAGTGATAGGTGATGCCCGCATGGACGAAGACCGAGACCTCCGAAGGCGGCATCCCGTGGTCGCCGGACTGCCCTGCCAGGACGCCCTTCAGCACCGGGTCGGAGATGTACTCGTCAATCAGGTCTTGTCCCGTGCGCCGCGCCCAGCGCAGGACGGAGGCCGCCCTCCCCGCCGCCTTGACCGCCTCGCCCGCCCCGGAGACGCGCCCCAGCCGGGTGAGGTTCTCCATCAGGCCGACCAGCGTGTCGAAATAGGCGCGGATGCCCTCCGCCTCGGCGGGAAAGCGCGCTTGCAGCCTCTCAATCAGGCGTTCCTTGCCTTTGGGGATGTCGAAGCGCTCTTCGCCGATGAAGATGTGGTCGAAGCCTTCGGGGTTCAGTTCGCAAAATTCCAGGTCTTGCGAAACGCCCAGCCCCTCGTAGATGCGCCGCAGGTGGCCGCCGGGCTGCAAATCGCCGATGTAATGCACGCCGGGGCTGAAGCGGTAGCCGTTCAGCGTGAAGGATTGCGTCCATCCGCCGGGTATCTCGTGCTGCTCGCACACCAGCACCTTCAACCCAGCCTGCGCCAGCGGCACCGCCGCGGCCAGCCCCCCCGCCCCCGAACCGATTACGATGATGTCGTAGTCCATAAGTAACCTCCATAAGGGGTATTGTACTCCATGTATCACGTGTCACGTACCAAGTATCAAGTATCAAGTATCACGTATCACGTATCACGTGCGGGCGTGCGACGTGCGGGGTACGGCGTACCCTGTACGCTGTACCCTGTACCCACTCACCCACTCACCTAATCCCCAATCCCAAATCCCTGCTCCCTAATCCCCCGCCCCTGAAAACGGTTTCTTTCTGGCCTTTTTTCCCCCTGCTGATATAATCCCTCCCACATCTCACGTCCTCTGGAGGGTTTATGCCTGTACCGTTTGCTGTGCCGGGACTGGAATTGCACGTCTCGCGTTCTGTGCGTCAAAAATACGGCCTGGACGGGGCCCTGTTTGGTCTGCGGGGCAACGTGCTCTTTGCCAATTTCAAACTGGTGCGCGAATTCGTTGCCAAAATCAACGCCCGCCGCGTCCAGGAAGGCCGGGCGGAGAACACCCTGAACGCCAGCGAACTCAACGCCGCCGGTCTGCTGGAGGAAATCCTGCACTTCGTCTCGGCGGAGTACCGCCGTCAGCGCCAGCCGATGGCCCTGCACGGGGCGCTGGACGCCCTCGAAGCCCAATTCGGGGAGCAGGCCGTGGAGACCCTCCTGCGCCGCTTTGCCGAGGTTTTTCCCCCCTCGCCTGTGTACCGCGGCGAAATGGGACTGGAGACTTACTTCGCCGCCACCATAGACGGCCTGCCGGCCCGCGAAGCCGTCCTGGAAGAAATCATCATGCTTGCCCTGGCGAACGAGAACCCTGCCATGGAGAGCATGACCGAACTCTTTGACGATAGCGCCTTGCGGGAAAGCACCGTTTACGCCCAGGCGTTGGAGGCGCTGGATGCTTACTTCCGCACCCAGCCACCCTTCGGCCCCGAAGAACAATCTCTCCTGGATTTGCTGCGCGAACCGGCGCGGCGCGTTCCGCATTCGCTTCGGGCGCAGTTGCAATTTGTCCTCACCCATTGGCGCTCCCTGCTGGGCAACGGTTTTTACTACCGCCTGCTGGGAGCGTTGGATTTTATTGAAGAAGAAACCCGCTTGCGCATTGGCACGGGCGGCGGTGGGAATCTCTCCGTGCCCCACTTTCCTCCCGTTTCGGAGACGGAAGACGAACCGGAACGCTTTTCTCCCGACCGGGATTGGATGCCCAGCCTGGTGATGATTGCCAAGCACACCTACGTCTGGCTGGACCAACTCAGCCGCCAGTACCAGCGCCCCATCACCCGCCTGGACCACATCCCCGACCGGGAGTTAGAAACCCTGGCGCGGCGCGGCTTTTCCGGCCTGTGGCTCATCGGCCTGTGGGAGCGTTCCGGCGCCTCGCAGAAAATCAAGCACCTGTGCGGCAACCCCGAAGCAATTGCCTCGGCCTATTCGCTCTACGATTACGAAATCGCCGCCGACTTGGGGGGATACGAAGCCTGGCAAAACCTGCGGGAACGCGCCTGGCGTTACGGCATCCGCCTGGCCGCCGACATGGTTCCCAACCACACCGGCATCTACTCCCGCTGGGTGGTGGAGCATCCCGACTGGTTCATCTCGCTGCCCTACTCTCCTTTCCCGGCTTACTCCTTCAACGGCCCCGACCTCTCGGAAGACCCCCGCGTCGGCATCTACCTTGAAGACCACTACTACACCCGCAGCGATGCGGCGGTGGTCTTCAAGCGCCTTGACCGCGCCAGCGGAGAGACGCGTTACATTTACCACGGCAACGACGGCACCTCCATGCCCTGGAACGACACCGCCCAGTTGAATTACCTCAATCCCGAAGTGCGCGAGGCCGTCATCCAGACCATCTTGCGGGTGGCGCGCATGTTTCCCGTCATCCGCTTCGATGCCGCCATGACCCTGGCGAAAAAGCACTACCAGCGTTTGTGGTTCCCGGAGCCGGGCACGGGGGGCGCTATCCCCACGCGGGCGGAATTCGGCCTTACCAAAGAACAATTCGATGCCGCCATGCCGCGGGAATTCTGGCGCGAAGTCGTGGAGCGCATCGCCGCCGAAGCCCCCGATACCCTCCTCCTGGCCGAGGCCTTTTGGATGATGGAAGGTTACTTCGTGCGCACCCTGGGGATGCACCGCGTTTACAACAGCGCCTTCATGAACATGCTGCGGGACGAGAAGAACGCCGAGTACCGCGCCGTCATCAAGAACACCCTGGAATTCGACCCCGAAATCCTCAAGCGCTACGTCAACTTCATGAACAACCCCGACGAGCGCACCGCCGTGGAGCAGTTCGGCAAGGGCGATAAGTACTTCGGCATCTGCCTGATGATGTCCACCCTGCCCGGCCTGCCCATGTTCGGGCACGGACAGGTGGAGGGCTTCGCCGAGAAGTACGGCATGGAGTACCGCCGCGCCTACTGGAGCGAGCAGCCCGACCCCGCCCTGGTTGCCCGCCACGAGGCCGAGATTGCGCCCCTCCTCTACCGCCGTGGCCTGTTCGCCGAGGTGGAAAACTTCCTGCTCTACGATTTCCACACCCCGCAGGGCTTCGTGGATGAAAATGTGTTCGCCTACTCCAACCGGCGGGAGGGGGAGCGCGCCCTGGTGGTCTATCACAACAAATTCGCCGAGACCAGCGGCTGGATTCGCACCGCTGCCGCCTATGCAGTCAAGGATTCCGAAGGGGAAAAACACCTGGAACAAAGCACCCTGGCCGAGGGGCTGGCGCTCACCGACGCCCCCGGCTGGTACACCATCTTCCGCGACCACAAGAGCGGCCTGGAATACCTCCGCAGCAACGCCGAACTCCACGCGAAAGGGCTGTACCTGGAACTGAAGGCCTACGATTACCACGTCTTCCTCGACTTCCGGCAGGTGGAGGATACGGACGGGCGCTACGCCCGCCTGCACGATGACCTCCGCGGGCGGGGAGTCCCCGATGTGGAGGCCGCCCTGCGCTCCCTCGCCCTGCGGCCCATCCAGACCCCGCTGCGGGAACTGTTCAACGCCGGGCAGTTCGAGTGGCTTCTGCGCAACCGCGCTCCCGCCGGCGCGGAACGCTTGCCCGAAGCCCTGGATGAGGTGGAGCGCAAGGCGCTGAAGGTAGCCGAGGCGATTTGTGCCTACACCGGCGTCTCGGATTCCCCCCGTGCCCTGGCCTCCGAAGTGCGCGCCAATCTTTCGGTTCTGCTGCATCTCCCGGAATGGGAAGGGGAAGCGCAGGACCCTCAAGATGCGGAATCCCCCCGTTCCATGCTGCGCACCCTCAAGGGAGTCCTGGAAACGGACCCCTCCCATTGGGGGATTGCGCTCTCCTGGGGGATGGCGCACCCCTGGGGGCGAATCCTGTCCCCCCGCTCCCCTGAAGGGGATGCCGCTCCCCCCGATGCTTCGGCTTCCCCCTGGTGTACCCGCTGGCTCTTCGACGGTCTCATCACCCAGACCCTCCGCGATTTGGGTTACACCGACGCCCAGGTCTCCCGCGGTTTGCGTACCTGCCGCGTCTTGCTGACCTACCCCGATTGGTATCGGCAGGCGGCGGAAGACTTCTCCGGCACGCTGGCGCGCTGGCTGGACGACCCCCAGGTGCGCTCCCTGCTGGATGTCAACGAGTACCAGGGCGTGCTGTGGTTCCGCAAGGAATCTTTCGACGGTTTGGTGGGGATGATGCTGGTGAGCGGCGCGGTCGCTATCCTGGCCGAGGCGGAGATGCCCCCCGAAAAACGTCTGGCCGCCCTGAGGGAAATTTTTGCCCTGACCGAGATGCTGCGGCGGGCGGAGGAACGTTCCGCCTACCGCGTGGAGGCGCTTGTGAAGGCCCTGAAGGAGGTCGCCCTGGCGTAAGTTGCCGCCCTTCTAGGCGTGCTGCGGCATCTGATAGGCGCTGGTTTGGGCGCGCACGAGGTGCTGCAAGAAAACCTGGTCGCCGCGGATGTTCCCGCGCTGACTGCTCACATACCGCAATTCCCGGACGGCATATTCGCTCAAATCAATGCCGGTAGCCTGATAGACCATCCACACGGCCTGCGCTGCGTAGGCCGTGTTGTTTTTTGGCTCGATGCGGTCGTAATCCTCGAAGAACCATCCGCAAGAGGTGAACATGCGCTGCCGTTCGTACTGTGCAATCAGCATCCATTCGACGCGCCGGATTTCCTGAGGAGAAAGAGGCGGGGCATCGAATTCCGAGAGCAGGGCGGCGGTGGTGGTCTTCCCGAGGACGACTTCGATGTAACGGTCTCGCAGCGCCCAGGGGTTGCGTGTCAGCCGCGCCATGTAGGCGTAATAGACCTCATCCAGTTCGGAGGCCAGGAGGTTGAAAGCAGAGCGCAGCGCCCCTTTCCAGGAACTGTCACCGGGGGTGCAACTGCATCCCGCCGCCCAGCGGGACAGCCCGTGATGGCACGACCAGGAGGTGTCGTAACGCAAAGGAATGGTCTTGCGGGGAGGGTGTTCATCCAGCCAGCGGGCGGGGTAGGTGATTTCGATGCCGTTGGCGGGGGCGCTGTGCCGGGTCAGGTAAGCCAGGAATTTATCCCGGTCGGGCTTGTGGTGGCCGTAGAGTTCGCCATCCGAGGCCAGGAGGAGCATTTGGGGTTCCCGGCGATACTTTTTGGCGTTGTTGAAACGGGGGAGCAGTTCTCCCGCGGCGAAGGCGTCGGCGTTGAGGGTCATGTCTCCGTCGAAACTGATGCGGGCGCTCAACTCTCCGTGGTAGAAAAACACGGCGATGCGTTTGCCGCCCGGCAGCGAGACCCAATAGGGTTCGCTGGGGTCCAGCAGGGGGGTGTTGGCCTGCCAGGGGGCCAGGATGGTGAATTCGATGCCGTGCTCGGCCAGCACCATCAGCGTTTCGGTATCCACGGCGGCTTCGGGGAGCCACATGCCGCGCGGACGGCGTCCAAAACGATGCTCGAAGTCGGCAATCCCCCAGCGCACCTGGGTAACTTTGTCGCGATAGGGGGCCAGCGGCAGGATGGTGTGGTTGTAAGGCTGGGCCAGGGCGTTGCCCGTGCCGTAGCGCTCTACGTTAGCGCGGTCTTGCGCCGTGATGCGCGCCAGCGTCTCAGGGTCGTGGCGCTGCATCCAGGCCGCCAGGGTGGGGCCGAGGTTGAAACTGACGCGCTCGAAGTTGCCCGCCTCGGCATTGGGACGGTAACATTCGGCGTGGATGCGCTCATTCCAGTTGTCGTAGGGGGCTGCGCCTGCTTCGACGGGGATTTCCCCGCTGAGCGGGTCTTCGCGGGGAGGCTGGTAGAAGTGGGCGTGGATGATGAGAGCGAGGGAGGACATGATGAAGGCAGAATGCAAAAGGGTGAAGGCAGAATGGAGAATGGGGAAGGATGAAGGCAGAAGGCAGAATGATGAATGCAGAAGATGGCAAGAAGTGTATCACGGGTGAGGATGGATGTCACGTCACGGAAGGGTCGGAAGCGATTCCACAAGGGCCGTTGCCCGTGCTACAATTGTTGGGTAGTCGGGTAGTCGGGTAGTCGGTTCATTCGTGGATATTCGTGTTCATTCGTGGACATTCGTGGAGGCTCTTATGCTGCGTTCCCTGTTCATTTCTCTGTCCAAATCTGAATGGGCTAAAGACCAAATCATGCGCTGGGATTTTTCCTGGAACATGGCAACCCGCTTTGTGGCCGGTGAGACCCTGGAATCGGCCATCGAGGTGGTGCGCACTCTCAACGAGAAGGGCATCAACGTCACCCTGGACCATTTGGGGGAGTTTACATCTACGCCTGAGGAGGCCCGCAAGGCCGCTGAGGATGCGATTGCCATGCTGGATGCCATCGAGGAAGTCGACGGACGCGCCGGCATCTCCATCAAATTGTCGCAAATGGGGCTGCTGATTGACAAGGAGTTGTGCGCCGAACATCTCCGCATGATTCTGCAAAGCGCCAAAACGCACGATAATTTCGTGCGGATTGACATGGAAGACGCCACTACGGTGGATGATACCTTTGCCCTCTACCGGCAGATGCGCTCGGAGGGCTTCGAGAACTTCGGTCTGGTCTTGCAGGCCTATCTCTACCGCACGGAGGCGGATATGGAAGCCTTGCTGGGCGAGAAAGTCCGCATCCGCTTGTGCAAGGGGGCTTACAAGGAGCCGCCTGAGGTCGCGTATCCCAAAAAGGCCGATGTAGACGTGAATTACGACCGACTGGTTGCCATGATGCTGGCAGCCGCGGCGCGGCACGGCGCCCCGCGTTTGCGTCCCGATGGCCGCATCCCGCCTTTGCCTGCAATCGCCACGCACGATGAATTGCGTATAGCCAATGCAAAGCGGTTGGCGCAAGAACTCAACTTGCCGAAGGATGCCCTGGAATTCCAGATGTTGTACGGTATCCGCCGCGATTTGCAAGAGCAACTGGTCGCCGAGGGGTATCCGGTGCGGGTGTATGTGCCTTACGGCACGCAGTGGTACCCTTACTTCATGCGTCGTCTGGCGGAGCGCCCGGCGAATGTGTGGTTCCTGCTCTCCAATTTGATGCGGGGGTGAACGCGCCTACTGCCACCGTAGAATGGCGGCGGGAGTACCGTCCTTGCGGGTAGGGCTGGAACCCCTACCCTGATGCCCCCAAGTCCGCAAAGCGGACTTCCTGCCTGCCAGAGCGACTTTTCTACATTTACTTGAGTGCTCTCGTTGCCACCCTCCTCCTTGACAGCCTCCTTCTCCCCGTGCTACTATCGGATGCGGATGAACGTGCCGCCTTGGGCGTACCCTCATCTTCAGCATAATCCGCCTTCTCTCGAACACCCATTCCCCAGGACTTGACTATGGCCGTCACCATTCGAGATGTAGCCAAACGCGCCGGCGTGGGCATTGCCACGGTTTCGCGC
>DRKV01000132.1 GCA_011051635.1 Chloroflexota bacterium
AGTCAGGTAGTCAGGTGGTCTGGTAGTCGGGTAGTTGGGTAGTCTGGTAGTCGGGTAGTTGCGGTGTTAGGGTGTTGCGCGTCGCACTTCGCACTTCGTACCCCGCACGTGGTACTTGATACGTGGTACTTGACACTTGACACGTGACACTCTCAAAACTCTCCCAACAACTCGATTTCCAGTTCCAGGGTGATACCGAATTGCCGGGCGACGGTTTCGCGGGCCAGTTGGATGAGGCGGTACACGTCCTGGGCGGTGGCCCCGCCGCGATTGATGAAGAAATTGGCGTGTACCGGACTGATTTCCGCCCCGCCGATGCGGGTTCCTTTCAGGCCGGCGGCCTCGATGAGGCGTCCGGCGTAGTCGCCGGGAGGGTTCTTGAACATGGAACCCATGCTCGCTCCGGGGGGCTGGGTGCGGCGGCGGTGTTCCAGGTAGGTCTCCATCCGGGCCTGGATTTCCTCCGGCGGGCGGGGGTGCAGGCGCAGGGAGGCGCTCAAGACGATGCCGGGCAGTTCGCCGCGCTTCAGGGCGCTGGTGCGGTATCCAAAACCCAGGTCGGCGGCGGAGAGGTGCAGGCGTCCCCGTTCCCGATGCAAGATTTCTGCCCGTTCCAGGATGGCGGCTATATCGCCGCCGTGCGCCCCGGCATTGCCGGAGACCGCCCCGCCCAGCGTGCCGGGGATACCTCCGGCCCATTCCAGGCCGCCCAGCCCTTTGATGGCTGCCTGCCGGGCCAGCGCGCCCAGATTGGCTCCTGCTTCGGCCCATACGCCCCTCTCTGCAAAGCGCGCCTTTCGCGCCCGGTTGAGAAGTACCACGCCGCGCACGCCCCGGTCGCTGACCAGCACGTTGGAGCCGCCGCCAAGAATGTGGAAGGGGATTTCGGCTTCCCACAGCAGGCGCACGGCCTCCGCCAGTTCATCGGCGCTGCGGACGGCGAGGAGGGCATCTGCCGGGCCGCCGAGACGGGCGGCGGTGTAGCGGGCTAACGGTTCGCCGCGGCGCAGCCGGTCGCGGAAGGGGGGCAAGTGGGAAAGTTTGGAAGTGAGCAAGTTTGCAAGTGTGAAAGTACGAAAGTTTGCAAGTGTGAAGGTTCGCCGGTGGGCGCTCCGCACGCCGTACGTGATGCGTGATACGTGATACGTGGCACACGATACGTGATACCACACCACATTTGGAGGCGCATGACAGGTTGATTGCATCTGTCTCAAGGGCGCAGTCCATCCAGCACGGCGCGGCTGACCTGTACCGCATCTCCAGCGGAGAAAACCAGGAGCACGTCGCCGCTTTCCAGATGGCGGAGAAGGTAGTCGCTGGTTTCCTCCAGCGAGGCGCAGTAGCGAGCGGCGGGGTGGGGCATGGCCTCTGCAACGCGGCGGGCGTCGAAGCCGTCTTCGGGAGGGGCTTCGCGGGCGGCGTAAATCGGGGTGAGGAGGACGCGGTCGGCCTGGGCAAAGGCGGCGGCGAAACGCTCCTGCAAGGTGCGGGTGCGGGAGTAGGTATGCGGCTGCCACACGGCCCACAGCCTCCGCCCCGGAAAGCGGCTGCGGGCGGCCTCCAGGGTGGCGGCGATTTCCGTAGGGTGATGCGCATAGTCATCAATGATGGTCACGCCGCCCGCCTGCCCAATGATTTCGAAGCGCCGCCCTGTGCCGCGAAAGGCTCCCAGGGCTTCCGCGGCGCGCTCCACGGGGAGGCCGAGTTGGTGGAGCATCCCCAGGACGGCCAGAGCGTTCTGGACGTTGTGCCGACCGGGAACCTGCAAAGTCACTTCGGCCAGGAATTGCCCGGCATGCTGCGCCTGGAAGGCGTATCCGCCTCCCTCAGGCGGTACCCGCAGGGAGATGGCGTGGTACTCCGCGGGGGCGGCAATCCCATAGGTGTGGACGCGCCGCCCCAAAGCGCGGGCGTGCTCCATCAGGGAGACTGCGCCGGGGTCGTCGGTACACAGGAGCAGGAAACCTTCGGGGCGCAGGCGTTCCACAAAATCCCGGAAGGCTCCCGCGAAATCCGTCGGGGTGGGGAAACAATCGGGGTGGTCGTGTTCCACGTTGGTGACCACGGCGGCGTAGGGGCGCAGTCCCAGAAACATGCGGTCATACTCATCGGCTTCGATGACGAAATACTTTCCCTGCCCGGCGTGGGCGTTGCCGCCCAGGTTGGCCGAGACGCCGCCGATGATGTAGGAGGGGTCCTGCCCCAGGACGGTGAGCGCCCAGGCCAGCATGGAGGTGGTAGTGGTCTTGCCGTGCGTCCCGGCCACGGCGAGGCAATCCTGCCCCTGCATCAGGTCATCGAGAAAATCAGCCCGTTTGAGGACGGGGATACCCCGTTGGCGGGCGGCCTGCACCTCCGGATTGTCGTCGGGGATGGCGGAGGAGCGGATGACGACCTGCGCGCCCGCAATCTGGTCGGCGGCGTGCCCGATGTAGACGCGTCCGCCGGCGGCCTCCACGCCCTGCGCCAGGGGGGAGCGCTGCCGGTCGGAGCCGCTGACCGTATGTCCCTGCTCCAGCAGGACGCGGGCAATGGCCGAAAGTCCGGTGCCGCCGATGCCGATGAGGTGGTAGTGCATGAGGTAGTCGCTTGGTCGGGTAGTCGCTTGGTCGGGTAGTCGAGTAGTTTGGTAGTTGCGAGGTTGCGGAGTTAGGGCGTTGCGCACGTCGCACCCCGCACGTGGTACGTGATACGTGGTACTTGACACGTGACACGTGATACGTCAAATAAACACCACCACCACGAACAGGAACGAAATCGCCACGGCGAAATACACGCCCGGAATGGTCAACCAGTTGGGCGGCAAGAGGGCAATCAGACGTATGGCGGCGTCGCCGCCGGCGGTGCCGGGAACAGGGGCGCTGATGAAATCATAAAAGTATTTGGCCTGGTCGAGGAAGAACCAGATGGAACCCATGATGAGATAGCCGTTGAAACCGCCCAGCACTGCCCCGAAGAGGGCATCTTGCAGTTTTTCACGAGCGAATTTCCCGGTGCCCACTCGGGGAATGTTAGGGGTTTGGTACCCGAAAAAAGCCAGCAAAGCCACGATGGTGGTCTGGGTCCAAAAAGACGTGGAGTTGGTCCCCTTCAGGAAAGGCTTCAGAGGGTCGACGTATGTGTACAGAACGGAGATGATGAACAAGGCCAGGATGATGCTGAACGAGACCAGCAATTCCTTGGCCCAGCCGCGCATCGTGCCGATGACGGCAAA
>DRKV01000133.1 GCA_011051635.1 Chloroflexota bacterium
AACACTCCTCTACTTTGGACTGCGGCACCTTCTGGACTGCGGTGACGTGTCACCTGTCCTGCGAAGCAGGGCCGCTTTCCTTTTACCCTTCGCCTGCCGGGCACATCCAAAAGCGGCATCGAGATGCCGCACTCCAAAATCACGGCCAGCGGGGGAATTCGTCGAACCGCGGCGGGCGCTTCTCCAGGAAGGCGTCGCGGCCCTCCTGCGCCTCCTCGGTCATGTAAGCCAGGCGGGTGGCCTCTCCAGCGAAAATCTGCTGCCCCACCAACCCGTCGTCAATCAGATTGAAAGCGTACTTCAACATGCGGATAGAAGTCGGACTCTTGCTGTTGATGACCTTCGCCCAGCGCACCGCCTCCTCCTCCAGTTCGGCGTGCGGCACGGCCTTGTTGACCATCCCCATCTGCGCGGCTTCCTCGGCGCTGTACACCTTCTCCAGGAAGAACAACTCGCGGGCGCGCTTCTGCCCAATCATCTGCGCCAGATACGCCGAACCGTACCCGGCGTCGAAACTGGCGACCCTGGCATCCGCCTGCTGGAATTTGGCGTGCTCTTTGCTCGCCAGCGTCAGGTCGCAGACCACATGCAGACTGTGCCCTCCGCCCACCGCCCAGCCGGGCACCACCGCAATCACCGCTTTGGGCATGAAACGGATGATGCGCTGCAACTCCAGGACGTGCAGGCGGGGCAGTTCGTAACCACCTTCGTAGCCCCCCTTGCCGCGCACCCGCTGGTCGCCCCCGGCGCAAAAAGCCCACACCCCGTCCTTCGGCGAAGGCCCGTTGCCCGTCAGCAGCACCGTCCCGATGGAAGTATCCATCCAGGCATCCCGAAAAGCCTCAATCATCTGGTCAATCGTCTGCGGGCGGAAGGCGTTGCGTACCTCCGGGCGGTTGAAAGCGATGCGGGCGATGCCCTCTGCCTTGTGATACGTGATGTCGCTGTACTCTTTGACCGATTCCCAGGCCGCGCCGGGCCGGATGATGTCGCTCATAAGACCTCCTTTTGAGGGGATGAATTACCGAAAAGACAGCCGCTTTTTCAGAGAGACCCGGACGGACTCGCTTTGAGCGGCTTCCGTTAAAAAATGCAGTAACCGCGGCCCCGGAGTTTTCAGCGCGCCGCGCAGAGCCTCCCCCGCGGCCCCGGCGGGAACGCGCTCCCCCGCCACCCCGTAAGCCCGCGCGATTGCCGTCAGGTCCACCTCCGGCGGGGTCAGGAACCACTCGCCGAAGGGCGGGTCGTGACGGGCGACGGGCAGACGGTGGAAGATGCCCCCGCCGTTGTTATCCAGCAGGACGATTTTCAGGGGCAGGTTGTACCGCTTGAGGAGCAAAAACCCGTTGACATCGTGCAGCAGGCTCAAGTCGCCGGTCAGCAGGACGGCGGGATGCGTCCCCGCGGCAGCCGCCATCCCTGCCGCGCTGGAAAGCGTCCCGTCGATGCCGCTCGCCCCGCGGTTGCCGAAAGTCAGGATGCGGCGGGCGGAGGGGGCGGCGAAGGCATCCGCGTGCCGGACGGGCAGACTGTTGGCGAGGAACAAATGCGTCCCCTCCGGCAGGGCGGCGACGATTTCCCGCACGATGCGCCCTTCGCTCGACGGCGCGGCCTCCAGCGCGGCCTGCACCTGCGCCTCGCGAGCCTGCCAGGCCGCCGGCCAGTCTCCCGCGGCGCGGGGCGTGATGTGCGGCAGGGCGGCCTCCAGCAAGGCGGTGGGGTCGGCGGCGAAGAAGTGCCTCAGCGTAAAGCCGCCGTCCTGCCAGCGTCCGTGTGCCTCCACGCCGATTTGCGGGATTTCGGGCGGCAGGTTCTCCAGCCAGTCGAGCAGGGTTTTGGAGGTCGGCATCGCCCCGAAGCGCAGCACCAGGTCGGGCGCGGGGAGGCCCTCCAGCCCCCAGTTGTAACCGCCGAGAGCCTCCGCCATCCCGAAGCGCAAATTGGAGAGCGGGTCGGCCAGCAGCGGCGCGCCGAGGGCCTGCGCCAGCCTTCGCAGCGCGGCGCGGAAAGTCGCCTCCCGCGGGCAGCGCGGCCCGGCGACGATGAGCGGGCAGCGGGCGCGGTTGAGCAGGGTTGCGAAAGTCTCCACCACCGCGGGGGGGGGCAGGCGGCGGGAGGGGGCGAACCGCGTCCAGGCCTCCCCCGCGCGGCCTGCGGCGGCAGCCTCCGCCCGGGCCGCGGCCAGCGCCTCCCGCGTCGCGGGTTCCAGCGGCTTGCGGAAGGGGAGGTTGAGATGCACCGGGCCGGGCGGGGTGTGCGCCGCGCCGCGGGCAATCGCCAGCGCCCGGTCGAGGATGCTCCACAGGGCGCGCAGGGTGCGCGGGGAGGGGTGCGCTTCGGGGAGGGGCAGTTCGGCCTCCCAGCGGACGTGGCCGCCGTAGAGTTTGCGCTGGTCAATCGTCTGGTTGGCGCCGCTGTCGCGCAGTTCCGGCGGACGGTCGGCGGTCAGCAGCAGGAGGGGGACGGCGTTTTGCCCGGCCTCGACCACCGCGGGGAAGTATTCGGCGGCGGCGGTGCCGGAGGTACACACCAGCGCGACCGGCTCATCCAGCGTCTGCGCCATGCCGAGGGCGAAAAAGGCCGCGCTGCGCTCGTCGATTTGCAGCCAGGTGCGGAAACCGCCGTGACCGGTGAAGGCCAGCGTGAGCGGCGTGGAGCGCGACCCCGGCGAAATGACCGCGTGCCGCAATCCGGCGCGGTGCAACTCGGCGGCGATGTGTTCACCCCAGAGGGTGGAGGGAGGGAAGGAGGAAGTTTGCAAGGGGGAAAGTTTGAAAGTGGGTAAATAGGTAAATGGGTGAGTGGGTGAGTGGAGGTAATGACAGATTTTGACCGATAGCAAACAGGGACTACGCCCTTCCCCCTCTACCCGGCCTTTCCCCAAAGGGGGCAGGGGCGATTCTCCCTCCAATGGGGGGAGATGTCCGCAGGACAGAGGGGGGACGCGTCAGTCAATTTTAGCCACCCCAGCGGCACAGGAAACACCCCGAAACCATCCAACTACCCAACTCCCTAACCACCTAACTCCCTAACTCCGCAACTCCGCCCCCCTCACCCCTTCCTCCAACGGGCGGAATTTGAGAGCGGTCTCTTCCCATTCGGCCTGCGGGTCTGAATCCGGCAGGATGCCGGCCCCGGCGTACAGGCGGAGGGTCGTGCCGCGCATTAGCGCCGAGCGGATGGCGACTGCCAGTTTGCCGTCTCCGTTTGGGCTTATCCAGCCGACCGGCGCGCCGTACCAGCCGCGGGCGTGCGGTTCGTGGCGGCGGATGAAATCCAGGGCCGCGGCGCGGGGCGTCCCGGCCAGCGCCGGGGTGGGATGGAGGGCTGCGGCGGCCTCCAGGAGCATGACGTTCTCCAGGGCGGCTTCCACGGGCGTCTCGAGGTGTTGGATGTTGGGCAGGGTGCGGAGGCGCGGCCCGGCGGGATGTTCGGGGTGCAGCCCCAGGCCGCGCAGGGAGCGGAGGATGTGCCTGACCACGAAGGCGTGCTCGCGGCGGTTCTTGGGGTCGTCCAGCAGGGCGGCTCCCAGGCGGGCGTCTTCGGCGGGCGTCGCCCCGCGGGGGGCGGAACCGGCCAGCGCGATTGTGCGCAGCCTCCCCTCCGCTGCGGAGGCCAGCAGTTCGGGCGTCGCCCCCAGGAAGACGTGACCGGGGACAGGTTCGAAGAAGAAGCGGAAGGTGTGGGGATAGGCCGTTGCGATGCGCCGGAAGATGGTCTCCGCGGGCGGCGGGGAGGGGAAGTCCAGTTCGCGGGTGCGAGAAAGGACGACTTTTTCCAGTTCTCCGTGGCGCATGGCATCCTGGGCGGCGAGAATGAGCGCCTCCCAATCGGGAAGGGTGAGCGGTTCGCGCCGTTCTGCGGGGGGGATGACCATCTCAAGAGAGCGCGGCACGAGGGCAGGGGGCGGAGCGTCCGGGGCGGCGTCCAGCCAGGTCAG
>DRKV01000134.1 GCA_011051635.1 Chloroflexota bacterium
AGCGTTTGCGCCATACAGCTTTGTCAGTCAACCAAACTACTGTACCAATTATACCCAAGATGTTCTACGTATCCGTAGGGATGCCCCGCGCTGGTTCCGGCTGGCACTACAACCTGATGCACGACCTGGTTGTGGCCGCAGGCGGGCAGGATGCCCGTCAGGTGCGCCGCCGTTACCACCTGGGCTGGACGCTCACGGCGGTCAATTGCAACATCGGCACCCTCGCTCCGCACCGCCTGCTGGTCGTCTCGGTTCCCGCTCTCCTGGGGAACACTTTCGTCATCAAGGCCCATGCCGGCCCGACGGTCTCGGCGCGTCTCCTCCTCCGCCTGGGCTTGCTGCGTGCCGCCTACATCTACCGCGACCCGCGGGATGCTCTCCTCTCCGCCCTGGAACACGGGGAGCGCTCCCGCCAGAATGGTCAGCGCAACGCTTTCGCCGCCCTGACGGATTTCGAAAGCGGTCTGGCGTTCATGCGCCATTACATAGCGATTTCGGAGGCCTGGCTGGCGCTCCCTCAGGTGCTTGCCACCCGCTACGAAGACCTCCTGACGCATTACGATGCCGAAGCGAATCGTCTGGCTGTTCACCTGGGGGTGGATACCACTCTGCCGTCCGTCCGGGAAGTGCTGGAACGCTACCGCCCGCGCCAGGCCTCCCGTAGCGGGCAAAGGGGGCTGCACTTCCGCAAGGGGAAGACGGGGCGCTTTCGGGAAGTCTTTACGCCCCGGCAGCAGGAGGCTTGTCTGGATGCCTTCCGTCTCTACCTGGAGCGCAGGGGGTACGCGTTGTGACGACCCTTTCCTCCCGCGATTCGGATTACTTCTTTGCCTTGCAGACCCGCACCGGCTGGGGACGCACGCTGGAGAAGTTCGCCCGCTGGATAGACCCGTCTCCCGGAAGCCGCGTTTTGGATGTGGGCTGCGGCCCCGGATTGTTCCCCGCGATTTTGGAGCGGAGCAACTGCCGCGCTTTTGGGGTGGACCTGGACCTTGCAAGTTTCCGCCCCCCGCGGCTGCACACCCGCCTGGGCGTGGCCGACGCCCTGCGCCTGCCTTTCCCCGCCGCCGCCTTTGACCTGGTGACTGCTAGCAATCTCCTCTTTCTGCTCCCGCAACCCCGCCTGGCGCTGGATGAGATGCTGCGCGTCCTTGCCCCGACGGGACGCCTGGCCCTGCTCAACCCTGCCCCCGCCCTCACTCCCCAGGCCGCCGAGGATTTCGCCCGTCAACGCGGCCTCGATGAACTGGGACGCGCCACGCTGGTCAACTGGGCGCGGCGCGCGGCGCACAATCCCCGCTGGGATGCTCCTGCCCTGGCAGCCTTCCTCACCGCTTCTGGGGTACAATTGGAGCGCAGTAAATCCGCCGTCGGCCCCGGCTTTGCCCTCTGGGCGCTCGCCCGTCCGCTCCCCTGACCGCGGCCTCTCCTCATGCAAACCGAAGTCATCCCCATCACCCATCCGGTTGCCCTGCGTCATGCCGTGGACGTGCTCCACAACGGCGGCGTGGTCGCTTTCCCTACCGATACGGTTTACGGACTGGCCGCCTGGCCCTTCAACCGTGAGAGCATCGAGCGCCTCTACCGCATCAAGGAGCGCAACCGCAGCAAAGCCATTGCCCTGCTGCTGCCGGAAGCCCGGCAACTGACGGTGGCCGCCCGCCGCGTTACGCCGCTGGCCCGCGTCCTGGCCGATACCTTTTGGCCCGGCCCGCTCACCCTGGTGGTGGAACGCCATCCCCAACTGCCCGACATCATCGCCCCCGAAAACAGCGTCGGAGTGCGCGTTCCCGACCATCCCGGCGCCCTTTCCCTGCTGCGGATGGCCGGTCTGCTGGCCGTCACCTCTGCCAACCTGTCCGGCGCGCCCAACACGACCACCGCTGAGGAAGTCCTCGAACAGTTGCAGGGGCGTTTTCACCTCCTGTTGGATGGCGGCAGAACGCCCGGCGGTGTTCCTTCCACGGTGGTGGACTGCCGCAAGGAAGATTTGCGCGTCCTGCGCGCCGGCCCCATCCCGCAGGAGATGTTGGAGGCGGCGCTGGCGCGGTCCGGCCTGTAGTTTGGAGCGCGGCGTCACGATGCCGCTTCCCAAAGCGGAGATGCGTCTCCGTCCCCCCAAAAACAAGCCCCCGCTTTTGGCGGGGGTGTTTGCTTGTGGGGCTTTAATTTCCTGACGGGACGGGCAGCACCAAATCTTCGGGGGAGATTTCTGCGGGCGGAGGCGGGGCGGGATGCCCTCCTCCAGCGCCGTACAATTTGCGGTGCACAATGCTCAAGGCGCGTACCTGCTCCGCCGCGTGGTAGGAGGAGCGCACCAGGGGGCCGCTCTCCACCCAACGGAAGCCGATTTCCATCCCGAAATCGTGCAGTTCCTGAAATTCTTCGGGGGTGTAGTAGCGCTCAATCGGCAGGTGCTTCTTGCTGGGCTGCAAATACTGGCCGATGGTCAGGATGTCCACCCCCCAGGAGCGCAAATCGCGCATCACTTCTTTCACTTCGTCCATCGTTTCGCCCAGCCCGACCATGATACCCGACTTGGTGAGCACTTCGGGGTCCAGGCGTTTGGCGTTGGTGAGGGTGGCCCGCGCCCAGGCGTAGTTATCCTGCGGCTGGACGGCTTTGAAAAGGCGCGGGACGGTCTCCACGTTGTGGTTGAGAATCTCCGGGCGGGCATCCATCACGATTTTGAGAGCCTCCAGGCTGCCCTTGAAATCGGGGATGAGCACCTCGATGGAGCAGCCGGGGTGAATCTCGCGGATGCGGCGGATGAGCATGGCGAAAATCGGCGCGCCGCCGTCGCCGCGCTCGTCACGGTTGACGCTGGTAATGACGGCGTGCTGCAAGTTCATCGTGCGGACAGCCTGGGCGACGCGTTCCGGCTCCAGCCAGTCCAGGGCGGCGGGCATGCCGTGTTTTACGTCGCAGAAGCCGCAGGTGCGGGTGCAGACGTTGCCGAGCATCAGGAAGGTGGCCGTGCCCGCTCCCCAGCACTCGCCCAGGTTGGGGCACATGGCCTCCTCGCAGACGGTGTGCAGGGATTTGCCGCGCATCAGGGTGCGGACTTGCTGGTAAGTCTCGCCGGAAGGGGCGCGGACGCGAATCCAGGGGGGCCGCCGAAGGGGGGCGGTGTTCACTTTTACGGGGTCAACGCGGTCTCGGGTAGGTGTTTTGGGCATGGGGGTAATGATGAAATGATGAGATGGGGAGATGAGACGGTCAGGACGTTGGGGTGTCGTTTGCGGGTTCTTCCACCGGAGAAACTTCCGGGTTGCCGCCGGTAGTGATGTGGCCGCCCAGCCCTTTGACGGCGGCTTCCAGTACGTCCTCGCCGACCAGGTTGAGCAGTTGGGCGCCGAGGAGCAGGGCTTTGGTGTGGTCGCTCACTGGCGTGGTGTAAATGGTCTTGACCACCTTGCCGAACTGCATCTGGGCTTCCTTGTCCAGGTTTTGCATCAGAGCGAAGGCGTAAGCGGGCAGAGTCATATAAGCCCGCTCGAAGGAAACGTTCTGCATGATGCGGCTGACGCTGGCGGCGCGAGCCTCCGCCCGCACGCGGTCCACCTCACGGTCAATGGCTGCAAACAGGGACTGCAGCAGACTGTTGGGGCCAATCTGGATGTTCTCGCTGCCGTTGTGGACGGTGAGGAAGGAGGAGCGTATCAAAATCATGGCCCCCGTTCCCGCACCGAGTACCTGTGCCCAGCGCACCGGCTCGTCGCCGGTCATCCCAAAATCCCAACTGTAAACGCGTGCCAGGTAAAGAGCA
>DRKV01000135.1 GCA_011051635.1 Chloroflexota bacterium
CTGGGAAGGGGGTGGTGCTGGGGGGCGGGCAGGGCGAGCGGCCGCCTCCGCTTCGGCGACAGCCCGGGCGAAGGCAGCCGCCAGCTCCCCGGCCGACCGGTAGCGGGATTCCGGGTCCTTCGCCAACGCCTTGAAGATGACGTTCTCCGCCTGGGGCGGCAGATCGGGGCGGAGCTCCCGGGGTGGGGGCAGGGGATCGTTGAGCTGTTGCAGGATGACGGCGATGGGCGTTTCGGCGTGAAAGGGCCGCCGGCCCGTGACCATCTCGTACAGCACAATGCCCAGGGAGTAGATGTCGGAAGCGGCGGTGACCGGCTCCCCCTTGCACTGCTCGGGGCTCATGTAGGCGGGCGTGCCCAGCATCATCTCGCCGGTCAGGTCAATGGTCGCCTCCACCATCTTGGCGATGCCAAAGTCCATCAGGTAGACGTTGCCCGCCGCGTCCAGGAGGACGTTGCTGGGCTTCACATCCCGGTGCAGGACGCCGTGCCCGTGGGCGTGATCCAGCGCGCCGGCCAGTTGGCCGAGGATGCGACTGGCCTCGTCAAAGGGGAGCGGCCCCTCGGCGATGCGGTCGGTGAGCGTTCCCGCTTCCAGATAGCGCATCACTATGTAGGCGGTACGGCCTTCCTCGCCGTAGGCAAAGACGGGCAGGATGTGAAGGTGCTCCAGCCTGGCAATCGCCCTGGCCTCCCGTTGGAATCGCTGGCGGAACTGAGGGTCGTCGGAGAACTGTTGGGGAAGCACCTTGATGGCGACGTAGCGGTCCATGACGGGATCGTAGGCTTTGTAGACGGTTGCCATCCCCCCTAGGCCGATCTGTTCGACAATCCGGTAGTTGCCAAGGGTCTGACCGATCATGGTGGGTCCCTCCCGGCCATTGTGGGGCATGGCTGTTTCTCGTCCCGTCCTCGATGTGCCTCCCCATCAATCGCCATAACTCACGGACGAGCCTCGGTTGAGTGGTCGCTCCACTCAGTCACGGACATATCTTCCCTGTTCTAACTCTCTGGAAGACGCCAAACGATCGGTAGAACGATCAACCAAAATAGAAGTCCTATCGCTACAAACGTACCGCGATAGCCAAGCCAATGGGCAATCCCTCCACCTGCCAGTGGAGCCACAAACCGGGAAGCGGATACGATGGAGTTGTCCAATCCATAGACACTCCCTTCATCTCCGGGCCGTGTGTAGTTGGCCAACAAAGCACTAAGCGTTGGAATCGTACCTCCAGTTGCTGCGCCCGCTAATACCTGCAGCACCAATAGCTGCCATGCTTCTGTCACCAAACCCTGGGGGAGATAGAACAGCCCGGCTGCCAATGCGCTGATTTTCAAAATGCGCTGATGCCCGATCTGGTCCCCCAGTCGTCCCGTGTAAAACGCAGTGGCTGTGCTCGCTGCTGAGGCCGACCCCACGACGATCCCCGTGAAGGTGTTCACCTGTGCACCAAGGGGTAGGAGGGTCGAGATGAACAAAGGTACAATGGGCACGATCATTATCCTGCCCAAGCTGCTCAAAAAGCGCAGCCCATAAGCGAGCTTCACACCTGAGGAACCCAAGATGCGCTTCCAGCCGGATAAGGGATTGGGCCCTCTCCTCCCAGCCCTCTTCGGCGGGGCGAATGCTTCCCTCACACCTACCCCAACCAACACTCCGGCAACCGCAAGTAGTATTGAAGTGACTGTGAATGCACTGGGGTAGCCAAATGCATCAGCAACGATTCCACCCAGCAATGGGCCGGTGGCGAGCCCACCCCAAAAGCCAACTTGTAGCATTCCCATAGCATATCCGGTCCGCCTACGGGGAGTCTCCGCAGCAACCAGCGCACTTGAGGCAGAAATAGACCCCGTTACCAAGCCCTGAACTGCTCGCAAGATGATCAATTGCTCGGCTGACTGTACAAACCCCATAAGCAGGATGATGACCGCACCACCGAACATCGCCCTCTGCACCATCAGTTTGCGCCCATAGCGGTCAGCAACCATGCCCCAGAAAGGCGATGCTATCATCATCGTCATAGCCTGCGCGGAGAAGACCAATCCCGATAGGAATTCTACGCTAAGTGAGGTTCTGGTCTCCAGGGTTTGGATGTACAGAGGGAGGAAAGAGAAGATATTGGAAAATCCTATCGCAGAGATGAGCTGGGCAACAAACACAATGTACAGGGTCCGTTTCCATTGTGGCAGCCTCTGTATGGCTTGAAACATTGTTGGACGACCCCGCGCTCTGCCTTGCGCCCCCTGGCAAATTGAGGTAAAATCCTCCCTAGAGTGTCCGAAATAGAGGGGTGTGACCAAAACTCGTTGGCAGGGTGGAGAGGCAACCTGCGGGCTGTTCCTACATCAACCCCTCTCGGGCACGCTCAAATAGATAACCGGGCGCTCGGGGCACCATCTGGGATAGGCGACCGCAACGCAATCCCCTCATGGCTGCGGTGATTACCCACAAGGGAGCGAGAGAGTGGTCCATAGCAGGCCGTCCACGAATTTCTCACAAATGCACGAATGAGGCGGTCCTTAATTCGTGTATTCGTGCCCCATTCGTGGACGGCTGGTCTCCCTATCTCCAAAGATATGGGTAATCACCGGCCTCATGGCTCCCGCGAGTGCCCGGTCTCC
>DRKV01000136.1 GCA_011051635.1 Chloroflexota bacterium
GCGGCCAGTTCTGGCCGCCGCCTGTTTTTTGTGGTGGTGTCTCCCCGGGTTTGCGTTTTCGGCGCTCAAGGAACGCTGTTCAGCGCCTGGCGCATCACCTCCAGCACGGCCTCCCGGATGGGCAGAAGCACCTGCGCCCCGCTGGTCGGCACGGTATAGGGAATCACCTGCTGCGGCCCGATGTAATACGACTGGATGTTCCCGCTCTGCCCTACCGCCTTCGCCAGCGGGAGCAAGGGCTGGATGTCGGCCAGGGTCAGGTCGGTGAAGACGTTGTTTTGGTAGAGGGCGAAGAGTTCCGGGGCGCGCTGGATGGCGTTCAAACTCAGCAGGCGGTAGAAGATGGCCTCCAGCACCTCCTGCTGGCGGCGGGTGCGGTCAAAATCGCTGCTGGTGTAGCGCGAGCGCACGTACCACAGGGCGGTTTCGCCGTCCATGTGGACGAGGCCCGCCGGGACGCTGTACGTTCCGTAGCCGTCGCGGTGGTCGCTCAGCGGCACGGCCACCTGCACATCAATCCCCCCCAGACTGTCCACCACGCTTTGGAAGGTGAACAGGTTGATACGCACGTAATGGTCGGGGCGCACCCCGAAGTTGTACTCGAAGGTTTGCGCCAGAGCGTCGAAACCTCCCCAGGCCAGGGCCGTGTTGATGCGCTGCACCGTCCAGCCGGGGATGTACACGTACAGGTCGCGGGGGAAAGATGTCAGGTGGGCGCTCTGGCGGGCGGGGTCAATCGTCAGCAGGACGATGGTATCGGTGCGGAAGCCCCCTTCATAAGGGCGCTGGTCGGAACCCAGCAAGAGGATGTTGATTTGCCCTTCGGGCTGGGGCAGCAACCCTGCCGGCGGAGGTATCTCCACCGCGGGCCACACAATCGGGCCGGGGTAATCTCCCCATGCTTTCCCGCTGCCGGGGGAAAGGGTCACATCGGGGGTGGGGCTGGGCAGCGGTGTGGGGAGCAGGGTGGCCGTGAGCGCCTGGGGGCGGAAAGGGGTCGGGGTGGCGGTGGCATCCGGCGGCACGGTGACTAATGGCCCGCGGGCTGCCACGACGCGGGCTGCCGGTCCGCCGCCTGCCAGGGGGACGAAGAGGAGCGGCAGGTTGCAGGCGACCGTGGTCAACAAAGCCGCTCCTGCCAGCCATGCCAGCCAGCGTGTCAGGGCGTGGGCGTTGGCAGGATGACGAGGGTTGGGCTTGGGGTGGGAGTCCATGTGCTGGTTGACGTCGGCGCGGGGGTGGCGGTTCCCTGCGTTGGCGTTGGGGTGGCCGTGGGTGTGAAGGTGGGCGGGGGCGTTGTGGCTGCCACGGTCGGCGTGGGCGTTTCTGCCGTCGGGGAGATTGTTTCGGAAGGCGTGGGCGTGAAGGTCGGCACGGGCGTCCCCGGGGAAGCGGTTGAGGTGGCGGGGGGCGTCCAGGTGGGGGTTGGCGGAATCGTTGTAAGGGTAGGGGTATTCGTGGGCGCGGGAGCCGCCGTAAAGGTAGCCGTGAGCGGCAGAGGGGTACGGGTGGGTACGTTGGGGACGTAGAGGCGTTGTCCGGCGCGGATGTAGGTGCTGTTTCCCAGGCAATTTGCCCATTGCAGGGTGCTTACTTCCACCCCGAAGGCCAATCCGATGCGGAACAAATTCTCGCCGGGCTGTACGGTGTAGAAGACCCAGCCGGGGGGCGGGCCGCACTGCGCCGCGGCGGGCTGAGTGGGCGAGGCATCGGGGGCGGGGGGGACGTACAGCAACGCGCCCGCCGGGATGCTCTTGCCGCGCAGGCAGTTGGCGTCTTTGAGGGCCGGCACGCTGATGCCGTATTCCTGCGCCAGGGATTCCAGGGTCTCTCCGCTCTGGACGGTGACGCCTATCCATCCGGCTGGCGGCGGGCAGGATGCCGGCGGCGGGACGGTTGCTGTGGGGAGCAGGGTCTCCGGAGTAGGTGTGTCCGCTCCCGGTGTGAGCAGGACGGGGGATGGAAAAGTGAGTAAGGACTGGGTGGGACTGGGGTGGGGGGCGAGGGCGGAGCGGTTCTCGTGCAACGCGGTGAACGTGCCGCCCAGCACCAGGAGAAGGGAGAGCAGCGAGAACAACAGACCGGTGTAAGGAGAAGGGCGCTTGGACATGACCTTTTCAGGCGCTGGCTTGTTCGTGTTCCCCTGCCAGCGGCAGCAATACGCTGAAGGTGGCGCCGATGCCCTCCTGGCTGTCCACCCACAGGCGTCCGCCCTGGTTCTCGACGAGGGTCTTGGCAATCGTCAGCCCGGTTCCCTTGTCCCCCAACCCGGGGATGGGCGTATTCTCCGAGCGGTAGAGACGGGAGAAGACGCGCGGTAAATCGTCAGGATGGATGCCGCCGCCCTGGTCGCTGACTTGCAGCAGGACGAATCCCGGTTCACTCTCCGCGTCGCGTTCCAGGCGGATGCGGAAAGTAACCTCCCCTTCTTCGGGAGTTGCCAGGGTAGCGTTCTGCAAGAGGTGGAAAAGCGCCTGCTGCAAAGATTCCTGGTCGGCAGTGAGAGCGGGCAAGTCTCGGGGTAAATCCAGCCGCAGGGCGATGTTCTTCTCGCGCATCAATGGCCCGGCCGCGGCCAGGGCTTTGTCCACCACCCGGTTGAGGGGTACATTGGGCTGGATGAGCGTCTGCGGCGGTTTCCCGACAGTGACGATTTGAATCAGGTCTTCAATCAGCGTCCCCATGCGCTCAATGGAAGCGCGAATGCGCTCCAGGAATTTACGTTGCAAAGCCCCCAAAATGCCGACGGATTCTCCCAGCAGCAGGTCGGTGTACCCCAGAATGGAAGACATGGGCTGCCGCAACTCCTGCGCCAGGCTGGTCAGCGCCTGCCGCTGCTCATCCGTCACCGGCTCGCTTTTCTGGGCTAGCAAGGCGCGCCGGTCGGCCTCGGAGAGCAATTGCTGCAAGCGGGCGACCTCGCTGAGCGCTGAGCGCAGTTCTCTCTCCAGTTGGGATACCTGCCCGTTGCCGGATGGCTGGCCGCGAAGTTGGGCCAGATTTTCCTGGAGGGCGCGGTTTTCCTCTTGCAATTTGCGGATGACCGCCTGGGCAGTTTCCTGCGCTTCCAGGAGCGCCTCCAGACTCCCTTCGGGCGGCTCCCGGTGTTGCCGGGCGGTTGCCGCTTTGAGGGCGGCCATCTCCTTCTCCAGGCGCTGGCGCGCAGTCTCCGCTTCCCGATGCCCTCGTTGGGCCTCTTCCAGTCTTGCCTGCATGGCCTGGATGCTTTTTTCCATCGCTTGCAGGCGGCGGCCCTGGGCTTCTCGTTCTCCCAGCACTTGTCCTGCTCGTAGAAGCAGGGCTTGTGCTGTCTGGCTCCAACTTTGCCCGCGGGAAAACAAAACCAGCCCCATTTGAACGGTATCGTCCGGAGAGACCACGGGAACGGCGAGTAAGTGGCTGCCCGAAGCGTTCAGGTGCTGCCACAAAGTGTGCAAGTCTGTTGAGGTGCTGCTGGCGGGCAAGCGGAGAGGGCGTTTGCGGCGCAGGGCGTTGTTCAGGATGGGGATTTCACCAACGGAGAGCGTGCCTCCGGGCGCAAAAGCATCTTCTCCTCGCTGGTAACTGCAAACCATCTGCCAGGTCTGCTCCTCCGCGGGGAGCAAAATCCCTACCGCGTCGGCCTCGAAGAATCCTGCCAAGGCGCGGGCCAGCAGACGGTGGCGTTTTTCGGAGGGCAAGTTGTCTTGTTGCAAACCCAGCCAGTTTTCCCAGGCAGCAGTGATGTCTTCTCGGACTTGCGATGCCGTGCGGGTTTTCACCGAAATGGCAGCGATGAAACGTTGGGAGAGGGTAATCAGCAAGGGATAGGCAGCCATCTGGGCCGCGCGTACCGCTCCGGGCAAGTTGCTGTTTGGCAGAGGCGCGATGAGATGCGTCAGGTGGCCTGCCATGCTCAGCCCCAGCATTCCCAGCCCTGTAGCCCACTGATTGGGGTGGCGGACAATCAAAAGGAAACTGCCGGATACCAGTATCGCCAGCGTGAGAATTTCCCATGCCAAATCGAAGGTGCTTCCGTTGTAAGCGCCCTCGGCGCCTCCCCAGGCCAGGTTGAGCAGGAAAATCACTACCACGAACAGGCCAAAGAACCCTGCGGCAGTATCCGCGCGTTGCTCAGGCTCAGGGTATGCCCACAACCAGACGATGAGCAGCGCCCCCAGCGCGGTGACCAGCCTATCCAGGGCGGGCAGCCAGAGCGGGGAATCCAACCACCCCTGGGCGGCGATGAGAGCCCCTCCGAAGAGCAGCAAGCGCAATCCCAACAGGGCGCTCAGCCCCATCAACATCCGGCGCGCCGGGGGGGATGGGCGCGTGCGCCACAAAGTCAGCGCGCCTTGCAAGGCCCAGGCCACCGAAAAAGCCACCACCAGGTGGTAGGCCATGCTCCCCGGCGGCGTGGTGAGGATGGTTAGAATTTGCTCAAAAAAAGATGCCATGGCAGGTTTTCCCTTCGCACCAAATTATAGCATGTCCGCATTTGCGGCAGGATGGCGGAAGGATGACATCTCCATGATTATGGAAGGATGCATTCCCTCGGTTGCAAGTGTCGCGCCAGTTTTTTAAGGTACTCTTTCCCCAACAAATTCCGTTGCCAAGGTTGACAAATCAAAAATTCCGAGTACAATACCCTGCGCATGCCGAAGTGGCGGAACAGGCAGACGCGCTGCGTTCAGGGCGCAGTTCCCATTACGGGAGTGTGGGTTCGACTCCCACCTTCGGCACAGAAAAAGTCCTCGTGCGAGGGCTTTTTTTGTTTGCGGAGACGCATCGCGGGGAAAGGTCTCCGAGATTTCGGCGCAAGTTGCGCTGCGCGGGGGCACGCCGGTAAAATCTCGGAGGTCTCGCCAAGCCTGTTGTGCAAATCCGCCCGAAGCCGTTTTTTTGTTTGCCAGCCTGGGCCGGATGCGGTATTATCAAGGCATGAAGAGCAAACTCAAATATGCCCTGATTGCGATAGGACTGGCTATTTTGGTCGTGTTGCTCAGCGATTTCAACGCTCGCATCGCCGAGTTGAATCGTTTGCGCCGGGAACACGAGCAGGTTGCCACGCAATTGGCTGGTATGCAGGGAACCCAGGCGGCCTTGCAAACCCAGATTGTCTACGCCACCTCGGATGCCGCCGTCCTGGAAAACGCTTATGAGGAGTACCGGATGGTGCGGCCAGGTGATGTCCTGGTGGTTCCTCTGGCTGCGGAGACCGCGACCCCCACGCCCGTCGTGTCCGCTGCCAGCGAGCCGGTGACACATGCTCCCTGGGAATACTGGTTTGCGCTCTTCTTTGAGGAAACCCCTTGACGAAAGCGTCCCGGCGTGCTAGAATACCGCCCGCTCGGAAAACATAACGTTGCGGGGTGGAGCAGTGGCAGCTCGTCGGGCTCATAACCCGAAGGTCGCAGGTTCGAGTCCTGCCCCCGCTACCTGAAAAGGGGACCATCCCCTTGCAGTATGACACGGCACCGGTCCCCTGGTGTCGTTTGTCTTTTAACTTTGCCCTCCAGAAGTCTCCTGCTACCGATGACCATTCCGACCTTCATTCCCCTCAATGAAGCCGCTGTCCGCACCGGCTGGACGGTGGAGCGTTTGCGCGAACTGGTTGCGGCGGGTACAATCATGGCAGGAAAAC
>DRKV01000137.1 GCA_011051635.1 Chloroflexota bacterium
GCACCTCACTGATGTGCTCAATGGGGCGCTGCCGCTCGGCCTCGCGGGCCAGGCGCAGGGCCGCCGCGGCCACTTCCAGGGGGTCGTGTCCCGCTTCGACCAGGGCGGCGACCATCTCCTGCTCGTTCTTGTAGCGCCCCCGCCGCAGCCAGACTTCCATGCGCTGGATGGTGTGCTGTTTGCGCTTCTCCAGGATGGCCTCTTTGGTGGGGATGGGCAGCCGGGTTTGCGGCTGGCCGGTGTACTGCTCGATGCGGCGCAGGGTGCGCTGTTCGGGGGGCGTGACCAGGGTAATGGCAATCCCGTCCTTGCCGGCGCGGGCGGTGCGCCCGATGCGGTGGACGAAAACTTCGGGGCTGTCGGGCAAATCGTAGTTGAAAACGTGGGAGATGTCGTCCACATCCAGGCCGCGGGCGGCCACGTCGGTGGCGACCAGCACCTTGATGCGGTCATCCCGAAAACGGCGCATGACGCGCTCGCGGGCCTCCTGCGAGAGGTCGCCGTTGAGCATCTCCGCCGGGATGCCGCGGGAAGCGAGGGCGTTTGCCAGTTCGTCCGTGCCGGCGCGGGTGCGGACGAAAATCAGGGCGCGGGTGATGTCTTCCATCTCGAAGAGGCGGGTCAGGGCGGCCAGTTTTTCGTGGGGGTTGACGAGGTAGTAACGCTGCTCGATGGAGGCGACGGTGCGCTGGGCGCGCTGGACGGTGACGGACTGCGGTTCGTGCAGGTAACGGCCTGCCAGCCGCCGGATGGCGGGAGGCATGGTGGCGGAGAAGAGAGCCAGTTGCCGCCCTTCGGGGGTGGCCTGCAAGATGGTCTCGATATCTTCGATGAAGCCCATGCTGAGCATCTCGTCGGCCTCGTCCAGCACCAGAGTGCGGATGCCGCTCAAATCGAGGACGCCGCGCTTGAGGAGGTCGAGGAGACGTCCGGGGGTGCCGACTACCACATCCACGCCGCGCCGCAGGGCGGAGATTTGCCGTCCATAAGGGGAGCCGCCGTAAATAGCGGTCACGCGCACATCGACGCGGGAGCCGTACTCCCGCATGGCCCCCGCCACCTGAATGGCGAGTTCCCGCGTGGGGGAGAGAATCAGCGCCTGAGGGCGGTTCTGTCCGGCTATCAAATTGTGGAGAATGGGGAGGGAAAAGGCGGCGGTCTTGCCCGTGCCGGTCTGCGCCTGACCGATGACGTCCACGCCGGTCAACATGACGGGAATCATCTGCGCTTGAATGTCGGTGGGAGCGGTGTAGCCGCGTTCGGAAACGGCCTGCGTCAGTTCGGGACGCAAGCCCAGGGTGTCGAAATGGGTTGTCATGCGAGTCTCCTGCTCGGTATGGGGGTTTCGATGGGATTTCAAGGCGGGGCTTTGCAGCCCGCGGGCCGGAAATTCTCAACAGTTGACCCCATCCCGTCTTCCCAGACCAGGCAAGAGTCTCTCTGCTGCAACAAAAACGCTCTGGCATTTCCAGAGCGTCACCGTGGAAACATCAAAACCGGATTGAATGGCGCTCCCGCAGGGGAGCCGATGGAGTATACCACAGTTTGAAAAAGACCTGACGGGTTTGGGGAAACCCCGTCAGGTCTCGGCATTCTTCACGCCAGCGAAAAGACCTGAGGGGTTTGCGAAACCCGTCAGGTATCGGGAATCATCACTGCAAAACCAGCCAGGCAACGGTCAGGGCGCTCAAGAGAGCGGCGATGGCCGCCGCGCTGCCCCACACGCGGCGGGAGGGACGGGTATCCACCAGTTCCAGAACGGGGGGCAAACCGGTGGGTTTCAATTCCGGGCCGGCAAACCAGGCAAACGCGCCGCCAGTCAGAAAGCCGCCCAGATGCCCCCAGTTGTCAATCCCCGGCGAAAGGCCGATGACGAAGTTGACCACCGCTATCATCACCAGGTTGGAGAGCGCTTTCCGGGAGTTCGGGAACAGGAACGCGTTGCGGTACACCAGGACACCTTCGGCGGCCAGCAGCCCGAAAATAGCCGTGGAGGCCCCCAGAGAGGGGGCAGGGGTCATCCACAGGGAGAAGATGTTGCCCGCAATCCCCGAAAGCAGGTAGAGGGCAGCGTAACGCGGCGTCCCCCAAAAGCGCTCCAGAGTCGGCCCGATGACGTAGAGGGCGTACATATTGAAACCGATGTGCAGAATAGAGCCGTGGAGGAAGATGGGCGTCACCAGCCGCCACAACTGGCCTTTGGCAATCAACGGGCCGTATTTGACCCCCAGGGCGGTGACGAGGTCCGCCCCAAACAGGTACGAGCCGAGCGACTGGCCCAGATAGGCCAGAATGCTAAGCCCCAGGAAGGCGTAGGTAGCCCAGGGAAATCTGTCGGGCATCCTGACCTGCACCATGCGGGGTTCGGCAGGAGGCGGCGCAGCCCCGTGGGGGGGCAAAGATGGGGGGGCTTGGGTCACAGCGTCACCTTGCGTTGTTCCACCTTGTGGTGCTCGGCATGGATGATGGCGAGAAGGGTGTCCACGGCTTCATCCAGTTGGTCTTCCGGGTTGACCACCACGTAATCGAATTCTTTCATGTGCTGCAATTCCTTGCGGGCGGTGGCAATCCGCAATTTGAGGCCCTCCGGGGTTTCGGTTTTGCGCGCCTTCAGGCGGGCGACCAGTTCCTCCTCGCTGCGGGTGGTGACGAAGACGAGCACGGCCTGGGGACACAGGGAGCGGATGGTGGCGGCTCCCTGCACGTCGATGCGCATGACGACATCCTTGCCGCTGGCGAGAGCCTCCCGCACCTGCGCTTTGGGAATGCCCTTGTAGTCGTTGTAAACGATGGCGTATTCCAGCAGTTCGTCGTGCTCAATCATCTCGGCAAACTCATCGTGCGAGACGAAGAAGTAATCCACACCGTGCTGCTCGGTAGGACGCGGCGGGCGCGTCGTGGCGGTGACGACAAAGTGAAAGGGCAGTTGGCGCTCTTTCATGCGCTGGATTACGGTATCCTTGCCGACGCCGGAGGGGCCGGAGATGACTATCAACAACGGCTCGACTCTTGGGGGCGCAAAAGGGTTTTGGGAAGAGGGCATTTGGCAAATTTCCTTGCTAATCGGTATAATGAGAAGACGCAAATGGACACAGACGAGCGCCGCCGGGCGCAGATTTAATTGAAGTGAAATTCCCCTGTTACGGAGGTGCGTATGCCGACTTACGAGTATCGCTGCCTGGATTGCAAACGCCGCTTCGAGATTTTTATGACCTACGCCGAGTATGGAACCCGTCCGGTGGCCTGCCCGCATTGCGGCAGCAGCAACGTACAGCGCCGCATCGGACGGGTGCGTATCGCCCGCTCGGAGGATGCCCTCCTGAACAATTTGGACGATTTCGCCGACCCTTCCGCCCTGGAGGGGTTGGAAGACGACCCGCAAGCGCTGGGAAGGGTGATGCGCAAGATGAGCCGCGAACTGGGCGAAGACCTGGGGCCGGAATTCGACGAGGTGGTGGACCGCCTGGAAGCCGGACAAAGCCCGGAGGAAATCGAATCGGCGCTGCCCGACCTGGCCGAAGAGCCGCCGGGGGAATTCTAAACACGCCCATTAGTGTCGCAACAACACCAACAAAGTTACCCACCCGTCAAAAAAGGCAACCGCTCGGCCAGGGACTGCCGGATGGCCGCCTGCACTCGCTCCGGAGGCTGGGAAGCATCAATCACCACCCAGCGCTCCGGTTCTTTTTTTGCCAGTTGGTGGTAGCCGCGGCGGACGCGGCGGTGAAACTCCAGGGCGTAGGCGTCCAGACGGTTCCAATCGCCGCCCTGGGCCCGGCGCTTCAGGCCCGCCTCCACGTCCAGGTCCAGCAGAAAGGTGAGGTGGGGGAAAACGCCGCCTGTTGCAAAAAGCAAAAGATTTTGCAAAACGCCGAGGTCTACGCCGTGCCCGTAACCCTGATAGGCCAGGGTGGAATCGGCGTAGCGGTCGCAGAGCACCACCCCGCCGCCCGCCAGATGGGGACGGATGACCTGCTCCACCAGTTGGGCGCGGGAGGCCAGAAAGAGCAGAATTTCGGCCCGCGGGTGCATGGCCGTGTTCCCCAGGTCGCTCAGGATAGCCCGAATCTGGTCGCCGATGGGCGTGCCGCCCGGCTCCCGCGTCGTGAGCACCTCATGGCCGCGGGAACGCAGAAAATCGGCCAGGAGGGGGATTTGGGTGGTCTTCCCGCTGCCCTCCGGCCCCTCGAAAGTGATGAACACGCCGCTCACAAAGGGCTACTCCCGAAAAATGCGTACCCGGCGGTAGGGTTCGCGCCCGTAGGAGTGCGAGACCAGTTGGGCCTCCCGCGCCATCTGGTGCTGCAAGCGGCGGATGTAAGCCGAAGCGGGGGGCAGGTCCACCCAGCGCTCGCCATCCATCACGGCGGCGATGGCCGATTGCGCCTCCTGCAGGGCGCGGTCCACGTCGGCGTCCTGGCGGGCATCCAGGTGCAGGGCGAACAAATCGCTGAGAAAGTCCACCATCTGGTTGACGGTGTTGGAGCGCAGGACGTAGACCGGCACGCCGCGCTGCTCGGCATCCATCACCGTGCGCTGGCGTTTGCGGTAGTACGTCCGCAGGGTGACGAGGACATCCGTCTGAGCGAGGTCATCCACCACGACGATGGGGACGCCGAGTTTGCGGGCCGCCTGCATGAGACGGTTGCGCGCCACGCCGTAGGGGTAAATGCGCTTGACCGAGGGACGCTCCCCCTTTTTTGGGGGCGAGGCGGACCCGAGGGGAGCGCGGCCCTCTTCAAGGGAGTCCGCTCCCGCGCCGCCCCCGAATTGCCTGCGCAACCCCGAGGAAGCGCTACCCTTTTTGGGTGGCCGCGGGGCCGTCCCCTTCTCGATGCGGATTTCTCCATCCGGGCCGCGGCTGCGGATTTCGGGGGGCAGGGGGTAGCCGCGCAGGAGGGCATCCACCGCGGCAGCCACATCGGGATGCACCGCCAGGCGGTCGCGGGTTTGAATTTCAATCAGCACATCGAAGGTCGGCGGCGAGCGGCGCTCCAGGACGGTCTTCTGGGTGCGGCGGCGGCGGGCTTCCTCATCCGAGAGGGTGACGGATTCGATGCCCCCCACCAGGTCGGAGAGGGTGGGGTTGAGGAGCAGGTTTTCGAGGCTGTTGCCGTGGGCGGTGCCAATCAACTGCACACCGCGCTCGGCAATCGTGCGGGCGGCGAGGGCTTCCAGTTCGCGCCCGATTTCGTCAATCACGATGACTTCGGGGTTGTGGTTCTCCACGGCCTCAATCATCACCTCGTGCTGCAGGGCGGGGGTGGAGACCTGCATCCGGCGCGCCTTGCCGACCGCGGGGTGGGGCACATCGCCGTCGCCGCCAATCTCGTTGGAGGTATCCACGATGATGACGCGTTTGTTCTCGGCCAGGACGCGGGCTGCCTCGCGCAGGAGGGTGGTCTTGCCCACGCCGGGGCGTCCCAGGAGGAGAACGCTCTTGCCGCTCTCGATGAGGTCCTGGATGATGTCGAGGGTGCCGTAAACGGCGCGCCCGACGCGGCAGGTCAGGCCGACCACGTCGCCCTTGCGGTTGCGGATGGCGGCAATGCGGTGGAGGGTGCGCTCCAGGCCGGCGCGGTTGTCGTCGTCGAAGTCACCGATGCGCTCGACGACGAAATCAATGTCGGCGCGAGTGACTTCCACATCCAGGAGGACAACTTCGCCGTGCGTAAAGCGCGCCGAGGGGGTGCGTCCGAGGTCGAGGATGATTTCCAGCAGGTTGTCGCTGTCGTTGGCCTGGCGTACTGCTTTGGCAATCGCGGGAGGCAGGACGGAGAGCAGGGCGTCCAAGTCGTCGGTGATTTTGCGTTTGGTCATGCAGTTAGGAGTTGCGAGGTTAGGAGTTAGGGGTTAGGAGTTAGGGGTTAGGAGGTTGCGGAGTTAGGGGGGCAGGGGTCAGAGGACGATGGAGCCGGGCTGGTGGGCGGAGTGGAGCAAGGGTTTGGTTTGGCGCAGGAAGGGGGCAGTGAGGTGCTTCACCAGGAGGGTCTGTTCGGGGCCGGGGCGGGCGTTCAGGGTTTCGAGGATGCCTTCCAGCCAGCCCTGGTCGGCGGTAACGCCGATGTACAACGGGCGGCCGCGCAGGAAAGAGAGCGAAGCCAGCGTCCCCAACATGGAGCGAAAGACGGATGTGTCTAAGTCAGGCTGCAACAAGGGACGCACGAAGACGCCCCGCAGGCCGTATTGCAGAGCCGCGTACCCCAAAACGACGCCATCACGGGCATACACCAGGCCCCGCTCCGCATCGGGCAAGCGGGGAAAGACCTGCTGCACAGAGGGAGGCGCGATGCGGGCATAGAGTTGCTGCACGGCAAAGGCATCCTGCCCGCTTGCCATGCGCCAGAGGGAATCCCCGTCACAGGTAGGGAGGGTACCGGGGGAGAAGCGCCAGATGCGTTGTTTACCGTAGGGAACAAAACCGCCTTTGCGCAGCAGGGGAAAAACCTCGTGGTCGCTTTCCATCTCGGCCAGGAGGCGCAAAGCATCTCCGGCAGCCGCCTGCCGGGCCAGGAGGCGCAAGAGGGGGATGAAAAAATCCCCACGAATAAAGCGCTCCGGCGAAAGGAAGACCAGACGGGCAACAGGCGCTTCCTTGAGGCGCATGATTTGCCCCATCAGCCGGGCACGGGGGTGGCGTTCATCCTGAACAACGGCGGTAAACAGGCCGGCAGTAGGGAGCACGGCGGAAAGCATACTCCCCAGCACCTGCAAAGGCCCGCGCGTCAAGACCAGCGCGCTATCCAGAAACAAGGTTTGCTCCCGAAAAGCGTGCAGGTAGGGCAAATCGCGCCACTCAAAGGGACGTGCCAGCATTACAGCATCAGGTATTTGCCGCTATATGCACGAAGTAGCGATGGAAGCGGTCATCATCGGTCAGTTCGGGGTGGAAGGAGGTCGCCAGGAGGTGCCCTTGCTGGGCGGCCACAATGCGCCCGTCGTCCAGGGTCGCCAGCGCTACGGCGTCTCCAGAGACGGATTCAATCAGCGGGGCACGGATGAAAACCGCATGGTAGGGACGGTTCTCCGGGTCAACCGCTTTCAAGGCAGGGATAAACAAGTCCACTTCGAAACTATCCACCTGGCGGCCAAAAGCGTTGCGCTCCACGGTAATGTCCATCACGCCCAGGAGGGGCTGGGGACGGCGGGCGTCTTTCGAGAGAAAGATAGCCCCGGCGCAAGTTCCCCAGACAGCATGTTGGCGGGCAAAACGGCGCAGAGGCTCGTAAAGGCCGAAATCCTGGGCCAGTTTACCGATGGTGGTGGATTCTCCGCCGGGGATGATGAGGCCGTCCAGCCCATCCAGATGCTCCGGCAGGCGGACTTCCACGGCGGCGACGCCGAGTTTGCGCAGGACGGTGATGTGCTCGGCGAAATCGCCCTGCAAGGCAAGCACTCCGATTTTCATGGGTACGAAAAGCGTTTACCAGCCGCGCCCGGCGATGCGCTCCGTCTCCGGCATGGTGGAGACGTTGATACCGACCATCGGCTCACCCAGGTTGCGGCTGATTTCGGCCAGGATTTCGGGGTCACGGTAGTGCGTGACGGCCTTGACGATGGCCGCGGCGCGACGGGCCGGGTTGCCGGACTTGAAGATGCCGGAGCCGACGAAAACGCCGTCCACGCCGAGTTGCATCATCAGGGCGGCGTCGGCGGGAGTAGCAATCCCACCGGCGGCAAAGTTGACCACCGGCAGGCGTCCCAGGCCGCGCACTTCCTTGACCAGGGCATAGGGCGCGCCGATTTCTTTGGCGTAAGTCATCAACTCTTCTTCGGGCATGTTTTGCAGGCGGCGAATTTCTCCCAGAACGGAGCGGGCGTGACGCACGGCCTCCACCACATCGCCGGTGCCGGCTTCGCCTTTGGTGCGAATCATGGCTGCCCCTTCGCCGATGCGCCGCAGGGCCTCGCCCAGATTGCGGCATCCGCACACGAAGGGGACCTTGAACTCGTGCTTGTTGATGTGGTATTTCTCATCGGCGGGAGTGAGCACCTCGGATTCGTCGATGTAATCCACGCCGATAGCCTCCAGAATCTGGGCTTCAACGAAGTGCCCGATGCGGCATTTCGCCATCACGGGGATGGTGACGGCATCCATAATTTTGAGAATCAGTTCGGGGTCGCTCATGCGGGCCACGCCGCCCTGGGCCCGAATGTCGGCAGGGACGCGCTCCAGGGCCATCACGGCCACCGCGCCGGCGTCTTCCGCAATTTTGGCCTGTTCCGGGGTGACGACATCCATGATGACGCCGCCCTTGAGCATTTGCGCCAGGCCGCGCTTAACTTTTTCGGTTGCAATTTGTTGCTCGGTCATACCAGAACCCTCCGGTTAGAGATGTAAGATATCCGCCTGCGGGAAAGATTTCCCAACAGGCTGGCATCTGCATTCTACCACGTACTGTCATGCGGGAAGATAGGGGGAAGTTAAGCGCTTCCCTGCCTCCGCAGAATGTTTCACGTGAAACACCGGACACAAAGAACAGGGGGAACTGGGGATTCTCCTATGGACAAAGCGCCCGCTTATGGATACACTATACAACGCCATGAGTTTTACATCAGAACTGCGCAGTCCCTACGAACTACGCCAGACCATCCGCCAACTGGCGCGGCTGGTAGAAATCAGCGTGGTCATCAACTCCACGCTGGAAATTGACCGCCTGTTGCAATACATCATCGAGGCGGCTGCCGACCTGCTCAATTGCGAGGCGGCCTCTATCTTGCTTTACAATGAACAAGAAGACGGCCTTTTCTTTGCCGCAGCCACCGGCTCCGACCCCCTGGAACTTGCTCAAATTCCCGTCCCCATTGAAGGTAGCATCGCCGGGAAGATTTTTTCTGAGAACGCTCCCTACATTCTCAACGACTTATCTGATTCCACCGAGCATTACAACCAGGTCGGCAAACAGGTCAACTTCACCACCCGCTCCTTGCTCGGCGTCCCTATGCGAATACGCAACAAGGTCATTGGCGTACTGGAAGCGCTCAATAAACGCGAGGGGACATTCAACGGCAACGATTTGCGTCTTTTGAGCGTCACCGCATCTCACGCCGCCGTAGCCATCGAAAACGCCCGCCTGGTTCAGGCCTTGCAGCATGCCAACGAAGAACTGCGGGAAGCCAATCGCCTAAAAAGCGACTTCATCGCCATCGCCTCCCACGAATTGCGCACCCCATTAGGGGTCATCTTGGGATATGCCAGTTTTCTCAAAGAGGAAGCGCAAGGAGAACTCTCCGAGCATGCCGAAATGGTGCTCAATTCCGCTCTACGACTGCGTGCCCTGGTGGAGGACATGACCAACTTGAGCATGCTGCAAAAAGGGAAAATCACCCTGCACCCGGAAGTTTTCCCCGCTCAGCGGGTGATATTGGAAGTCTACCAGGAAACACTCTCCGCCGCAGAGGCCAAATCACAAAAACTCAAACTACACATCCCTAAAAAGGACGTGTTGATTCGGGCAGACTATGCCAAGATGCAACTGGTGATGAGCAATCTCATCAATAACGCCATCCGTTTCACGCCCCCCGGCGGGCAAATTGATGTTCGTGTAAGCGGCACAAAACGTAAAGTCGGCATCGAGGTAAGCGACACCGGCCCAGGCATCCCTCCCGACAAACTGGAAAACATCTTTCGCGAGTTCTATCAGGTGGAAGACCACCTCACCCGACGCACAGGGGGCATGGGATTAGGTCTCGCCATCACCAAAGGCATCATCGAAGCCCACGGGGGACGTATTTGGGCCGAAAACCGCTCCCAGGGGCACGGCGCGGTCTTCAAGATTTTGTTGCCGC
>DRKV01000138.1 GCA_011051635.1 Chloroflexota bacterium
AGACCTGACGGGTTTCCCAAAACCCGCGTCAGGTCTCACCGAAGCGAAAAAATCCTTGCCCGGAAACCGCCTTCGTGATAAAATCCCCCCGCTCGTGGTGGCTGTAGCTCAATAGGCAGAGCACCGCACTGTGGATGCGGCTGTTGAGGGTTCAAGTCCCTTCAGCCACCCCTGAGATTCAACCTTCTTTGCCCCGTGCGAAAGCGCGGGGCAAATGCTTTAACCCTACAGCCAGGCCCAGGCGGCGAGCAGGGCGGCCAGGGTCATCGTGATGTTGTCCACATCTCGGAAGGGGAGCGATTCTACCAGGGCGGCTACCAGCCCGACGGCGAGCAGCGGCAGCGCCCATCCCCCCGCGGGGGGCGCGAAAACTCCGGCGGCGGTGTAAATCTCCAGGATGGCCCAACTTGCAATCCAGCCTCCCAGCCACACAGAGAGCGAACCGGCCAGCGTCTTGCGCCTGCTCCAGGGCAGGGCGGGGGAGGGGATGCGGCGTCCGACCACGTCGGCCAGCCCGTCGCCGCCGCACATCATCAGCAGCGCGACCATGCCGGCGGGGTGCTCTTTCCAGAACAGCAGCGTCAACAGCACGAACATCACCCCGTAGTACAGCGGCCCGCGCAAAATCTCGCCGCGGTCTCCCGTCCGTGACATGGCCTGTACGGCGGCTTCATCCTGGATGATGCCCAGCCCCACCAGGGCGAATTGGGCGGTGATTGCCAGCGGAACCAGGGCGGCCAACCAGCGGGAGACGGGAATCTCCGGGAACAGCAACCAGCACAAAAGGAAAATCGGCCCGGTTCCAATGTGAATCAACTTTCGGCTCAGGTGCGAATCCAGCCAGCCGCGTTCCGCTGCGAAATCCATCAGACGCAGCCAGGCGAGCGCGGCGGCAAAAGTGACCAGCGTAGCCCATACAGGGGATAGCATCTTATCCTTCTCCTAGAGAAATTTCTTCCGAAGGGGCTTTCGGACGACCGTTGAATAGTTGTTGGAGCATCTCTCCCACCTCGCGTCGGCGTTTGACAGCCAGCATAAGCAGGTAGAGCGCGCCGAAGACGAGAAACAAGGCCAGGATGCTCCCCGCGACGCCAGGCACCAGGACCGCGGCTTCTCCCCACTTGTAGTGCTCCTCCCAGTTAATCAAATCGGCCCAGAAGGAGGGCAATACCAGCAAAGTGAGGATGAACGAGGCCGCTGCCAGTCCAACCGAAAGGAGGGTGGCCTTGTCGTTGTTCCGTTCGGCCAGGTCTGCCAGGTACAACTCGTCTACGTGGTCGGCGACGCTGTTGATGCTGTCCACGTTGCGCCGGATATGTTCGAAAATCTGCGGCACGTCCAGCACTTCCATGAAGTATTCCGCTTTGTGGACGGCGTACTCGGCCCGGCTCCACATTGGGGCGTGGCTGATGCTTTGTGCCAGGGCGACGATGCGCCGCAGATGGGCGGCCCGCGCCAGGTGGGCTTTCAATTCGCCGTCGAACTCGATGTTGCCCCGGAACATGCCCTGACGAATTTTTTCGATGGTGTCGGCAATGTCCTCCAGCAGGCGGTATGACTCTCGTTCTATCAACTGCGCCAGCACTCGAATCTCGAGCACAAACTCCACCAGGCGGCGCATTCCCAACCAGTATTGGGCGTATTGCACTTTCAGCGTAGACCCTGGAATGGTAGAGACCGCCATCTCGTGGTTGCGCCATTTGGGAGAGGGAACGAAAATGGCCGTTCGACTGGTGAGCAGGCAGATTTCATCGCTCCAGGATGCCAGGTTCTTCTCTACCAGAGTGTCGGCCAGCCGCCAGCGGGGTGAGGGGAAGGATTCTACCGGCGGCGGGGTTTTTTCATCCAAATCATCGGCATTGGGCCGGTGTTCGCGCAAAATGCTGCCTTCCAGCAGGTTGGTGAAGGCGTTTCGCAACATTTTGGATTGCGTGATGTGCTTTATGGTGACCGGCATCTGGGCGGTCGGGTTTTTGGCTTTGGGGCCTTGTACGGCTTTTGCCGCGGCAAAGACCTCGTTGAAGTGATAAATCACGTATGAGTCGTGCATGGGAATGAGGTCCTGCCGGGTAGCGGGCTCGAGGCCGATTTGGCGCGTAGCATTCAAGGGCAAGCGAGCGGCCTGCACGAAATAGTTGCCGACCTCCAGGGCCAGTTTCCATTGCACCGGGTAGTAGAAACTCTCGGGTACGGTGTCGAGAGTGGTCTCTTCGGGAATGCCCAACCAGCGGAAGAGAGCCTTGATGGAGCCTTCCGTCTTTGCCAGTTCCTCGGGGCGGTCGGCATATTTCTCGCGTTTATATGCCGCCCATCGCAGGGCGCTCGGAATATCGAAAGGTTCCTGGAGCCGAATGACATCCTTGGCTAAATCCAGGAAGCCTCGGAGAACGTTCTCGTAGCGCAAAGTGAAGCGCAATACGAAGAAGCCGGTCATGGTGGGGCGGATGCAGATGTCCCAACGGTCCCATGTCCGTTTGAAGAGATTCTTGAATTGCAGGTTGCTTTCCAGTTCTTCGGGAAAGGTTATTTTGCTTTTGTCCAGGCGGTACGTCGGGAAGGTAAAGCGTTCCAGCATGAGGGAGCGGAACGCGCCGGTGGCGAATCCAATTTCCTCCGGGGTCATCGTCTTGGCCGGGGGCAGGGATGGATTCTCCTGGCGGCGATATTCCATTTCTGGCACGAAGAGGTCTTGCTTTTGCAGTGCCGGCACCCACTCGTGGCGTATCAGGTTGCTAAATTCGTCCGAGCCGCGCAAGATTTCGAGGCGTCGCTTTTCCCGTTCATCCTGAATAAAGTGTTTCATGTTCAGGATGAGCGAGACACTCGTGTAGCCTTTTGCCCGTACGTGATTACCCATGGGAAACTCCTCTCCTAAAACCGCCCATCTGAACCTGTGGTTGGCAAAGCGCCTTGCGGCCTCATTATACTTCGGTTTTCCTTAAAAAAGGACGCGCTGACGGCCACGATGACCGGGTCGTCAGCGTTTTTCTGACGGGGTTTGCGGTCCGCGACATGTCAACGCGTCACCAGAGGCAGGTAAATCTCTTGCTGATGTTGGGCAATCGTGATTTGATAATCTTCAACTTCTCCGTCTTTTGCCAGGCCGGTGTAAGAAAGTCCGCCAGTGCTGCTCAGGCGGAAGCGGGCGAAAACCGGGATTAACACAGCATCACAAGGCACAGGAAAGTCCAAGTTGTTGCTGTACATTGGCTGTGGCACATTGCACCGGGGAAATAACGAATGTCACGCCGTCCTCGTCGTCAACAGCAGATAAATCGTCGCCCATTGCGGCGGAGGCTGGTTGCCCATCCGGCTCGGAGTCAATCTCTCGTCCCATAAAAAAGCCGGCCACGACTTTGTGCTGTGCGCCGTTCTCTGCCAGCGTGGTTGGGAAACCAGGAGCATCGCCGAAATCGTACTCGTCTGGAAGGGCAGGCGGGTTGAGAATAGCGTATCCCAGTGCCTTGCTGCCGCGCTCGGGGCCAAAATCTGCATCATAAACCACTGTCCAGCCCGAATCAGCATCCGAACTGGGGACTTGCCAGGCCTCCCGCAAGTCGTGCACCAGGTTTTCTGTCAATATCGGGTTGGATGCGGGGCCTGTGGAACCGTCGTGCCATGTCCAGTTATCGGGGTTGATGAAAGCCGTTTCAAAGGCCGCTGGTTGCAGGCTCGGTTTGGCAGCCGTGTTCACCGCCAGATAGAACTGCGAATCCCGAGGGTCTGCATAGATTTTCCCGTACCCGCGGTCATGCCCTAAATCGAAGAATGCACCCGAAGGAGTCCAGCCATACCCAATACCAACAGGCAACTGCAACGGGCCGAATTCCGAACCGGCAAAGCTCCCTAGACTGGCAAAGGCGTATCAGCGGTCTGTGCCCTCGGTACTGCTCACGATTAAGGTGCGGGCCAAGTTGGTCTCGGCAAACGCGTAATAAGTGCCGTTGATTTGAATCACATCGTGAAAACCGTAGTACACCTGCCCGTGGACGGTCGTAATTGAGCCGGTATTGGTGACGGTAAATGTGGAGACGAGAGTCCAGTCAATGAGATTGTTCGAGACGTAGAAGTGGTGTTCTGGGTTGTTCCCCTTTTCTGCCAGGATGGCGCTGACCAGACGCAGGCAGGAATCTTTACTGGGTGTGCGAGGGCGGATTTCCTGCAGAAGGCCAGTTACGCAAAACTGGCGCTAATCTTTGCCAAATCGGGCGAACTTGGCAAAGACCGCGAGATTGTATTTATCATCTTCTCCTGCATTTTCCATTGCGTTTCGAATGTGGTCAGCAATTGGGTTGCATGAGGATTGATGCGAATACTTTTGCAGTTCCAGCCATTCATATAGCGTTGCCGGGTCGTCTTCGTATACACCCCCTGTTCCATCGATATAATTTGCAAAAGTTGTATCGCCAATGACGGCACCGCATGTAAAAGTATTTGCCAGGTACTCCATTCTCTCCTGGCTCCATTGATTTTGCAGACCCGCATCGTGCAATGAAACCACGAATTCCCCCAGGCGCGCCCCGTGCGTCAGGTCTTCCATTCTTGTTGCTGAATCGGGGTCAATATCCCCCGGCCAGTAATACCAGGTCAAATAGGTGTCGTTGTCGGCGGATGTTTCGAAGTGCATATTCCACCAGATGTAATTGCCAACTTTGGTGACAGTATCTCTGTATTCGGTATTTGGACTGCCGTCAGCCAGGCTTGCCCGGTATAGTTCAACAAGAGGCTCCGCAATAATTACCGTCCAATTGATGGGAGCCTCGATGCCGGAGTAGTCCTCCCCAGCGTCATAGTCATAAAAGTTGTCCGGATACGCAAAATAGACGCCGCGTGTGCCATCCTGATA
>DRKV01000139.1 GCA_011051635.1 Chloroflexota bacterium
CCCGGAGCGGCTCGGCGCCCTGGAACAACCGCCCCCTGTCCTGTACCTGCGCGGCGCCATCCTGCCCGAGGATTCCTGGGCGGTGGCGGTGGTCGGAACCCGCCGCGTCACCCGCTACGGGCGGCAGGTGGCCGAGGAAATCGGCGCGGCCCTCGCCCGGCAGGGCATCACCGTGGTCAGCGGCCTGGCCCGCGGCGTGGACGGGATTGCTCACCGGGCCGCCTTGCAGGCCGGCGGGCGCACCATCGCCGTTCTCGGCAGCGGCGTAGACCACATCTACCCGCCCGAACACCGCCGTCTGGCCGAAGAAATCATCCCCGCCGGCGCATTGCTCAGCGATTATCCCCCCGGAACCCCGCCGGACGCGGCCAACTTCCCCCCGCGCAACCGCATCATCGCCGGGCTGGCGCTGGCGACGGTGGTCGTGGAAGCCGGAGAGACCAGCGGAGCATTGATTACCGCCCGCTTCGCCGCCGAACAGGGGCGGGAAGTCTTTGCCGTTCCCGGCGGCATCTACGCTCCCCAGAGCAAAGGCCCCAACCGTCTCATCAAAAACGGGGCGCATCCCTTCTTGAGCGTGGATGATTTGCTGGAAGTTTTGAACATTACCCAGGTGGAACAGTACCGGCAGGCGCGCCTGGCCTTGCCGGATGACCCCGTGGAGAGCAAACTGCTCTCCCTCTTGCGCGACGAACCCCTCCACGTGGACGAATTGCGCGCCCAGGCCGACTTGCCCGTCGCCCAGGTCTCCGCCGCCCTGACGATGATGGAACTCAAAGGGCTGGTGCGGCAGGTGGGCGCCATGCACTACGTGGCCGTCCGCGAAGCGGCGGCAGAGTACCGGACAGACGAGAAAAGCACATGAGCAACGAACATTACTACGCTGTGATTATGGCCGGGGGCGGGGGGACGCGTCTGTGGCCCCTCTCCCGCCGGGAGCGTCCCAAGCAAATGCTGACCCTTTTCGGCGACCGCTCTCTTTTTCAGGTCGCGGTGGACCGCCTGGACGGTCTTTTCCCCCCGGAACGCATCTGCGTCGTGACCGTGGCGGAGCAGGCCGCCGCCTTGCAGGAGCAGGTCCCCGCCATCCCGCCGGAGAATTACTTCATCGAGCCGATGCCCCGCGGCACGGCCTCCGTGGTGGGGCTGGCTGCCGCGGCCTTGCAGCAGCGCGCTCCCGATGCGGTCATGGCAATCCTGACTGCCGACCACTTCATCGCCGACGAAGCCCGATTCCGGCAGGTGCTGGGGGCCGCGGCGCAGGTCGCTCGTCAGGGGTATCTCGTCACCCTGGGGATTACTCCGACCCATCCCTCCACCGGCTACGGATACATCCAGATGGGCGAACCGCTGGGAGCGTTTGCCGGTCTGCCCGTCCATCGCGTTCTCAAATTCAAAGAGAAGCCGGATGAAGCCAGCGCCCGCGCCTTTTTGGCGGATGGCCGCCACGTGTGGAATTCCGGCATGTTCATCTGGCAGGTGGGCGACATCCTGGGAGAAATCGAGCGCCAGATGCCCGCCCTCTACGCCGGTGTGGAACGCATCTCCGCCGCCTGGAGCGCCCAGGGCGCGCAGCCGCACGCCGTCATCCGCGCCGTGTGGGAGGGTCTGCAATCCCAAACGGTGGATTACGGCATCATGGAAGGCGCCCGGCAGGTCGCGGTCATCCCCGCCGAGGGGCTGGGCTGGAACGATGTCGGCAGTTGGGATGCCCTCTTCGATGTCCTCCCCCTGGATGAGCACGGCAACGCCCTCCGTCATGCGGAACACCTCGGCCTGGAGACCGGCAACACCCTCGTCTTCAATGCCGCCGGGCAAGACCGTCTCTTCGTCACTATCGGCGTGGAAGACCTTGTCCTGGTGGATACCGGCGACGTCCTCCTCGTCTGCCATCGCGACAAAGCCCAGATGGTGCGCGACGTTGTCCGCTCCCTGCGCGAAAACGGCGGAGAGCGGTGGCTGTAGGGGGGACGGAGGACGATAGACGATAGACGGTAGACCGTGGACGGTGGACCACGGACGACAGACCACGGACGACAGACCACAGACCACGGACGGTAGACCGCGGACGACAGACGACAGACCACGGCTATTTCCTCGCTTCTCTCATCTCATCATCCCCTCCCCCTCTCTCTCCCCACCCCATCATCCCATCACCTCATCATCTCCCCACCCCATCACCCCATCATCTCCTCATCTCCCCACCCCACCACCCCATCATCTCATCACCCACTCACCCCGTCACCCCGTTACCCAGTCACCTATTCACCCAATCTCCAATCCCCAATCCCCCCTCATGGAAGCCTACTGCGTAAAGTGTAAAACCAAACGAGAAATGCAAGACCCGGAGCCGGTTTTTACGGCCTCCGGCACGCCCGCGACGCGGGGAAAATGCCCTGTTTGCGGCACGGGAATGTTCCGCATGGGGCGCACCCCCGCCCACGAGGGCCTGACGCCGCCGGAGCCGAAGCCCCGCACCCCCCGAAAATCGAAGAAGACAAAGAAAAAGAACAGAGGCCCGCGAGTCGGGAAACTGGTCATCGTGGAATCCCCCGCCAAAGCGCGCACCATCGGACGCTACCTCGGCAAGGGATACACCGTGCGCGCCTCCGTCGGGCACATCCGTGACCTGCTCCGCTCGCAACTCTCGGTGGACGTAGAACACGATTTCCGTCCCAAGTACCGCATCCCCAACGACAAACGCCCGCTGGTGAAGGAACTCAAGACCCTGGCGCAGGCCGCCGATGAGATTTACCTCGCAACCGACCCCGACCGCGAAGGGGAGGCGATTGCCTGGCATCTCACCGAAGCGGTGGAGATGGACCCGGAGCGCACCCACCGCGTGGAGTTCCACGAAATCACCCGCTCGGCCATCGAACAGGCCTTCGCCAAACCGCGGGAAATTGACATGCATCTGGTGGACGCCCAGCAGGCGCGGCGCGTTCTCGACCGGCTGGTGGGTTACAACCTCAGCCCCCTTCTGTGGCGCAAGGTGCGCGGTCGTCTCTCCGCGGGGCGGGTTCAGTCCGTGGCGCTGCGCATGATTGTGGAGCGCGAGCGTGAAATCGAATCCTTCGTGCCGGTGGAATACTGGACGATTGCCGCGGAATTCACTCCCGAAGGGCATCCCCAGGAGCGGTACAGCGCCCGCCTGACCCAGGTGGACGGGAAGGACCCGGAGTTGCCGGACGAAGCCCGTACCCTGGCCGTGACCGAAGACATGCGCAAGGCGGCCTACCGCATCACGAGCATCAAACGCGGCGAGCGGCGCC
>DRKV01000140.1 GCA_011051635.1 Chloroflexota bacterium
CAGGTGACTGAGCAGCGCCGCCTGCCGCTCTTCCCAGGGGCCATCGCCCAACGTGACCAGCAATCCTTCCCGAATGCCCTTGATTTCAACCCGGATAGTCATAACGTTCTGTCTTACACCAGAGTATTGTAGCACGGATGAGGCTCACGGCGTTTCGTACCCGGCATCCACGCTCTTAAGCCAGAAATAATTCTCGATGACCCCGCGCACCACCGGCCCGGCCACTTTAGCGCCCTCACCGGCGTTGTACAGGAAGGCCACCACAACAATTTCCGGGTCATCATAGGGAGCGTAAGCCACCGTCCAGCCGTGGGTAGGCCAGTTGCCCGGTTTGCACAGCCCTTGCGCCTGGGCAATGTTGTCGCAGTACTCCGCCGTGCCGGTCTTGCCTGCCGCGGCGATGTCAAATCCTTCGAAAGTCTCCTCCAACGTGCCGCTCGTGACCGCCAGCCGCATCCCCTCCTGCACCACCTTGAGGACGGCGGGGTCCACGTTCTTCGTTTCACCGGTCTCCTGGCAACTGTTGCTCACACTGGCCCGCGGGGCATAGACTTTGATGAGATTGTCCTGCGTGATGTCCCATTTGCGTTTGGGGGCAAAGGGGGTGACCACGTTGCCCTCCCCGTCCACTACTTCGTGGACGATGGTCGGCTGCATGAGGACACCGTTATTGGCAATCGCAGCCGCCGACATGAGCACCTGCAAGGGCGTGACCAGGACGTAGCCCTGCCCCACCCCGGCAATGTAGGTGTCGCCGGTCGCCCAGTTTTCGCCCTGGGTGATGCGCTTCCAGGTGGGGGTGGGAAGCAGCCCGTCTTCCTCGCCCGGCAGTTCGATTCCCGATGGATTGCCGTACCCCAGGGCTTCGGCATAGGTTTTCAGGCGGCAGATGTTCAGCCCTTCGGGAATCTCTTCCTTGTAGCCGCCTGCCAGTTTGTAGAAGCACACGTTGCTGGAATTTTGGATACAGCCCCGGATTTGGAGTTGCCCGAACCCCTCAGGGTGCGCGCCGTCGTCGTAAATCCAATCCACGAACTTTTGCACCTTGCCGGGGTCATTGGCATAGTATTTTTGTTCCAGGTAGATGACGCCGGGCGTTTTGACCCACTGGTCGGGGGTGACGACGCCTTCGTTGAGGGCGCCCGTAGCCGTGACGAGTTTGAAGACCGACCCCGGAGGGCGTTCCGCCTGGATGGCGTGGTTGAGAAGCGGCTCGCGCCCATCGCGTTGCAACTGTTCCAGGTAATAAGCCGGGATGAAGCGCGCCATGCGGTTGTTCTCGTAAGAAGGGTACGAAACCATCGCCAGGATTTCGCCCGTTTTGGGGTTCATGGCAATCACCACCCCGCTGGTGGTGCGGTCCCCGAAGGGATACAGACGGTTGATTTCGTTGATTTCATCCAGCAAAACGGTGCGGGCGATTTCCTGCAGGCGCACGTCAATCGTCAGGCGCACGTTGTTACCCGGTTGAGGGGCGATGGGCGGCTGCACGTCCCGCAGGATTTGCCCGGCCACGTCGCGTTCCACGACCCGCAGGCCGTTGGTGCCCCCCAGGATGTCTTGCAGGGAGAGTTCCACCCCGGCGTAGCCCACCTTGTCGCGATTGGCGACCAGGCGCTGCTGGCGGTAGAGGTCGTAATCCAGCAACTCCGCCGGAACCGGCCCCAGGTAGCCGACGACATTGGCCGTCAGGTCGCCGGTGGGATACTCCCGTATCGGCTCAATCTGGATGCCCACGCCCGGCCAGTCCACGGATTTCTCCATCACGATGCGGGCGGTGGTCTCGTCCACGTCGCATTTGACCTTTACGGGGGCGTAGGGCTGGGAGGTTTCACCGTAAAAGGTAATCTGGGCGATGCCGTGTTCAGAGCGGCAGGGCACGTAAGGGTTTTCGGGGGAGATTTCGTTCAGGTTAACGGGAACACCGATAAGGGAGGAGAGTTCCCGGAAGACGCGCTGGATGTCGGCTTCGTCGTCGGGCAAATCCGCCGGCGTGATGACCACGTTGTAGGAGGCCACGTTGCGGGCCAGGATTGCCCCGTTGCGGTCGGTGATGATGCCGCGGGGCGCCTGGATGTTGATTTCCTGGGTGCGGTTCTCCGCAGCGCGGGCTACGAATTCCGGGCCGCGCACCACCTGAAGGGCAAAGAGCCGATACGTGTAAAAGGCAAACACCAACAGGATGAAGCCTCCGATGGCGAAGATTCGCCAGGGGGCTATCGTGTTTTCCAGGTTGGGGTTGCGGTCGGGGAGGCTCATGAGGCAGGGATTAGGGGGCAGGGATTGGGGGTTAGGGAGCGGGATACAGTCAACGGTCTACCGTCCACCGTCCACCGTCCACCGTCCAGAATCACAACTCCAGCGGTTCGGGGAAGACCCAGGCGGCAAGGTCGTTCGCCAGGGCGTAGATGGGGATGACCACCAGCAGGTTGAGCAGGATGCTGGGGAGCATCACCCGCCGAAAGGCTGCCCACAAGGGGATGGGGGTGCCGACCAGCCGCAAGGCGCTCCAGGTGAGGCCCTGTACCAGCAGGGTTCCTGCGATGGTAACGAGGAACAGCCCCAGGATGGGCGCTTCCCATCCTTTGCGGCGCAGGAAAGCGGCCAGCGCCCCCACGCCGCTGTACCCCAGCAGCCAGACCGCCCAGGGAACGGCGGAGAGATACCCCACCATCAGGGCCGCGACCAGCACCCAGACCCACGAGCGGCGCACGCTGCGCTGCAAAGCCCAGGCCGCCACCATCAGCATGACGATGTCAGCGCTGCCCTGCAAGAGCATCACCTGGCGCACAAGCGCCGATTGCAGGATGACCAGGAAACCCAAAACGGGGAAAGCGAGAAGTTCGGCCATCACTGCGGGGGCAAGGGAGTGGGAAGCAAGGGAGCGTAATCCGCGGGGCGGAAGTTGGTGATGACCAAGACAATCTGCAAGCGATGGAAATCCACCACCGGCTGGACGGAGGCGCTCTGGAAAAGTTCAAATTCCAGTTTGCGCACCCCGGTCACCTGTCCGACGAGAAGATTGGGGACGTAATCCCCCCCCAATCCGGAAGTCAGCACCACATCGCCGGGCTGCAAGTTGGCCTCCAGGGGGACCTGCTCCAGGGTGATGTCGCCGGTCAGGGAGCCGACCAGGAGCCCATCCGCACCAGCCGGTTCGACGCGCACGTTGATGCGCATGTTGGGGTCGGTGACCAGTTGGACGCGGGCCGCGGAAGCGGTCACGGCAGCGATGCGCCCGACAAGGCCCTGCTCGGTGACGATGGGCATCCCGCGGCGCAGGCCATCTGCCGAACCGCGGTTGATGATGACGTAGTGCAAAAAGGGGCTGGGGTCGCGCCCAATAACTTCGGCGGCTTTGTAACGGTTGGAGGGATTGGCGCGGGCGAAATCCAGCAAGGCCGCCAGGACCTCCGTCTCGGCGATTTGCTGCTGCAATTCGATGATTTCCGTTTGCAGGCGGGAGACTTCGGCTTCCAATTGCTGGTTGCGCTGCTGCAAAGCGGCAACATCCCGCGGGGCA
>DRKV01000141.1 GCA_011051635.1 Chloroflexota bacterium
CGGTCGGGACGCTGGTGAATGTGCATTATTGAGGAGGGGTGAGTGGGTGAGTAGGTGACTGGGTAATTGGGTGATTAGGAGGCAGGGTACGCCGCACGTCGCACCCCGCACGTGATACTTGATACGTGACACCTATGCTCACCCGCCGCGATTTCCTCAAACTCAGCCTCCTCAGCCTGGGGAGTTTGGCGCTGCGCCCCCTGGACAGCGCCTTCCCCCCCCTGCCGCCTCCCGACCTGGAGGGGCAACAAGGGCGCGTCCTGGCGGGGAACATCCACGTTTACCGGCAACCCAGTTTCGGCAGCGAAAAAGTCAAGACCTACTGGCGGGACACCATCCTCCCCATCACCGGCGTGACCATCGGGGACGCGGAACCGGCCTACAACCGCGTCTGGTACCGCATCGGGGGAGAAGGCTTTGCTCACTCCGGAGACATCCAACCGGTACGCACCACCCTCAACGAACCGGTCGCCTCCCTGCCCGAAGGCGGCGCTCTGGCCGAAGTGACCGTTCCTTACACCGAAGCGCGCTGGGGAGCCAGCGAGAGCAGCGCAATCGCCTACCGCCTCTACTACGAAACCACCCACTGGGCCGACAGAATCGTCCACGACGCCCGCGGCGAAGCCTGGTACCGTCTGCTGGAGGACAAATGGGGATTGCACTACTACGCCCCGGCGCGGCACCTGCGCATCATCCCCGCCAGCGAATTGGGTCCGCTCTCCCCCCATGTCCCCCCGCAAGAGAAGCGCATCGCCGTCAACCTGGCCGAGCAACTCGTGATTGCCTACGAAGGCGGGCGCCCCGTCTTCGCCACCCGCGCCGCCACGGGGGCCATCTTCAGCAACGGCAACTACACCACCCCCATCGGACGCCACTACACCTTCCGCAAGCGTCCCTCCCGCCACATGGCCGCCGGCGAAATCGGCTCCAACGGCTACGACCTGCCCGGCGTGCCCTGGGTGAGTTACATCACCGAAAGCGGGATAGCCTTCCACGGAACCTACTGGCACAACGACTACGGACGCCCCCGCAGCCACGGCTGCATCAACCTGACCGCCCAGGCCTCCAAATGGATTTACCGCTGGACTTTGCCCACCGTCCCCCCGGATGAGCAGAGCATCCACGAGGAGACCGGCACGCGGGTGGATGTGTTTTGAGATGCCGGAATACGCCGTTTACGAATGTACCCGCCCCGCGTGTGGATTGCGCTTCCCCGCCGAGACGGACTCGCTTGAGGCGGCCCGCTGTCCCCGATGCGGCGCGGACACCCGCGAGGCAGCCCGCTTCCCCGCCCCCGCCCGCAGGGAAACCGCGCCCCCCGAAGGCAGCCTCCCCCTGGAGGCCCTGCTGGACAACCTCCGCAGCGCCTGGAACACGGGCAGCATCTTCCGCATCGCCGACGGCGCGGGCGTGCGCCACCTGTACCTGTGCGGCATCACCCCCTCCGGAGAGCACCCCCGCGTGCCCAAGACCGCTCTGGGGGCCGAGAAAACTGTCGGGTGGAGCAGCCACCTCAACGCAGTCCGCACCGCCGAAGAACTCATCCAAGGCGGCTGTACTCTCTGGGCGCTGGAAACAACTCCCCAGGCCGTCCCCCTCTTCGACCTCCTCCCCTGCCGAAGCGAAAAGCCGCTCGTGCTGGTGGTGGGCAACGAACGGGCCGGCGTAGACCCCGGCCTGCTCTCCCTGTGCGCCCGGCACGTCTGCCTGCCCATGCAGGGGAGCAAAGAATCGCTCAACGCGGCGGTCGCCTTCGGGATAGCGGCCTACGCCCTGCGGCAGGCGCGTTAGTCGACGCCCTCACAGCAACTACCGGACAAGCAGGGGAAGGTAAATCCGGTTGGGGATTCTCACATCCCGCACCGCCAGATTGTTACCCTCATTGCTCTCGACGATGAGGTTGCCGGGGTCGGCCTGCGCCCACAGGACAAACGAACCGGGGAGAAGGTCCAGGGTGACGGTTTCGTTCCCTCCCGGCCCGATGTCGTCCAGAGTGCCGCTGTAGGCCAGCGTTCCCGTCAGGCCGCCGTCCCGCACCGCCAGCGCGGGCGCTGTGGCCGTGAGCACTCCGGCGTTGTGCACCGTAATCGTCACCGGCCCGCTCCCCCGGATATCCGCCGCGGTGAGGGTCAGGTCGGGCAGCAGGGGGAGAAAGGCGTAGTCGGTGTTGTTCGTTTCGTCCGCCTCGGCGACTTCGCCGTCCGGGTCGGCAGTGGCCCACACCGTACTCCCCAGCCCGGCCAGCGAAAGCGGGTCGGTCAGCGTCAGGGTAACGGTGACTTGCCCGCCCGCCGCCACCTCACCCGTGACCGGCACAGCCCCCAGCAGCGTGCCGGTGAGCGGGTCGGCAGCGCGAAAGGCCACCGTGAAGGGAGCGGAGGCCGCCAGCGCGCCCTCGTTGGCGATGCGCGCCGTGACGGTGATGGCCGCGGGGCTATAGTCGGCGTAGAGCAGGTCCACCGTCAGGTCGGGCAGGGTGGTTTGCAACGTGATTTCGTTGTTGGTTTCGTCCGTCTCGGTCACCTGCGCGCCGGGGTCGGCCACGGCCTTGAGGGTGTGGACGGCGGCGGGGGAGGGGACGGTCCAGGTGGCAGAGACGGTGACGGTGTAACCGGCGTTCAGGTCAGGCAGGGTCTGCACGCTGCCGATGGAAGAGCCGCTATCGTAGAAGGCCACCTGGGGATTACTTACGGTCAGGTCGCCGGCATTACGCAGCACGGCGGTCAGGGTGACGGATTGTCCGGGGGCGGGGTTGGCGGGGGTGACGGTTAAACTCTCGAAGGTCAGGTCGCGTCCCACGGTATGGTTCAGGAACATCAAGTCGCTCTGTCCCGCCTGGGGGATGTGAGTCACGGTGAAAGTGCGGGTGGGCGATACGGTAAAGGTGCGAGTGACGAACTCGGTGGCCACCAGGCGGTAGGCGGCGTAAAGGGTGCCGTCGCTGCCGAAGGCAGGGCTGTGGTCGGCCTCCACATCTGCGCCAGCGGAGAGAGTGTTATCCGCGCTCCAGGCGTCGGAGGCAGCGTCGTAGATGGCATAGGTCAGGTCGGCGCCCTCCTCGCCCATCCCCTGCCAGACGAGAGCCAGGTTGCCATTGGGGGCGCGGGAGAGGGTGAAGCCCAGGAAGCCGCCTTCGGTGCTGGCGGAGCGCACCGTTTGGAGGTCGGCGATGTTCCACGAATCTTCCAGCCAGACCAGGTCGCCCCCCCGCAGCCAGAGGAGGTGGAGGTGACCGGCGGCATCGTAGGCCAGGGCAGGGGTAGTGTCGGTGATGGCATCGTTTGTCAGGCGGGCGGGCGCACTCCAGGCCGTGCCGTTGAACGTGCTGTAGTAAAGGTCGCTGTCGGCAGTAGTGCTCAGCACACCGTCGGCATCCACGGCATAGACGAGGGCGGCCTGCGTGCCCGAATAGGCGGCAAAGGCAACGTCGAGTACGTCGTGCAGGCCGGTCAGGGCCGGGGCGGGAGC
>DRKV01000142.1 GCA_011051635.1 Chloroflexota bacterium
GCCGTCCGTGGCTTGCCACCCACAGCACCCCCGCAAATGCCCCCCAGCGCGGGTCGGCCAGGAAAGCCCACAGGACGGCGGGGAAGCCGGTGGGGAGGTAACGGGCGGGGGACGGTGGACGGTGGACGGCGGACGATGGACGGTGGACGGTGGACGGTGGACGGTGGACGATGGACGATGGACGGTGGACGATGGACGATAGACGATGGACGGTGGACGGTCTACGGTCTACGGTCTGCGGTCTGCCGTCTGTCGTCTGCAGTCTACGGTCTATCGTCCACGGTCTAACCACCACCCACGGCGTCCACATGACCGCGTACAGCAGGGTCAAATGCCCCGCGCCGTAGTGCGCCCAGACTTTGGGCATCATCTGGAAGGCCAGCGCTCCGAAGAGAGCCCCCTCCGTCCGCAGATTTTCCATCCGCAGCAGGCGGTACATTCCCAGGCCGCCCCAGAGGAGATGCAGCGCGGCCACCAGGTTGAGGCCGAAGGGCAGCGGAAAGAGCAACCCCAGGTAATGCGGCGGATACCAGGCGCTGCTCAGCGGGTCGGCGGCGAAGGGCGCGCCGCTCAAAATCAGGGGCGACCACCAGGGGAAGGTGTGCCATTCTCTCAGGGCGCGTTGCAGGTACAGGGCGTTGGGGTAGTGCGAGATGGCAAAGTCCGAATAGGCCGCCCCGGAGAGATACGGGAAGCCGTTCCCGGCCCAGAGCAGAAACAGGAGGGGGACGGGGAGGAGGAAAGCGGAGACGCGGGAGAGTTTGGACGTTTGCAAGTGGGCAAGGGAGAAGGTTTGCAAGGGGATTGCGTGCTGCCACGTTGTGCGCTGTACGTCATTATAGCAAACCGTCTCCATTTTTGAACCTTCCGGTTTTTTCTTGCGACAAAGTATAATGAACGTCCACGAATGAACACGAATGAACACGAATGAGCACGAATAGCACGAATTTGCACGAATGGCGCGAGCAGGAGCGCTCTTATGTTTGACAGGTTTTCCGAAGGCCGAATCTCTGACCTGACCCGCGAGGCGGTGCAGAGCCAGCCGCAGGCTCGGCCGCCGGTGCGGGTTTTGGCGCGTCTGCGGGCTGAAGTGCGCTCCGTGCCGCAGCAGCGCCCCTTGCCGTGGTGGTGGCAGGCCGCCTGGGGGCTTCTTCTGACGGCGGCGGTCTCGCTGCTCTTGTGGGGCGTGTGGTTCCCCGGAGCGACTTTGCAATGGCAAGCCCCCGGCGAGGCGTGGACCTCCTTCCGCATCTACCGCGCCCCGGCGGGAACGAGCGACTTCTCCCTCCTCGCGGAGTTGCCCGTGGAGCAGCGAGGCGACGTTTACCGCTATCGGGACGCGTCTTCCTGGCCGGGGGTATCCTATACCTACCGGGTGGAGGGCGTTACTGCTCAGGGGCGTACCGCTCTTAGCCAGACGGTCACGCATGAGGGCCGGGGGAGTCTCGTCCAGGCAGGGAGCATCCTGCTTTTCAGCCTGGGGTTGGGTCTTTTGGGGGTCGCTTTTCTTCCCAGGGGAATGCCTATACGGCGGGAAATGGCCTCTCAAATCAGCCGCTGAATCCGTGAACGCGCAGAAGGACGGGCAGGAGCATTCTCCTTGCCCGTTTTATTTTTGGTATGATTGGCTGGTCTCATTTGTGTTATGCACGGATGTTCATGGAGGTGGAGATGCAACGAAGGCGCTGGCTGGGCATTCTCGGTAGTTTGCTGATGGCTCTCGGCCTGACCGTTGCCTGGCTGTTGGGGCCTTCCCATCGAGAGGGCGTGCGGGCTGCGGGAGGTGCCGTCTGGGTGCGCGTTCTGGCGCGAAAGGGGGCTGACCTGCGCCCCGTTTTTCGTCCGGGGGCCTATCACCGTGATTTTGGGGCTTTTTCGCTCTGGGCCGGGTACACCGACCACCCGCAGGTTCTGCGTCACAACCCGCTCGTGCTGCACCTTGCGGAGGGCACTCCATCCCTCCAGGTTCCGCAGCCGGACCCCGCACACACCTATACCCCCACACTGGACCTCTCTCTGCGCGGGCGGGAACGCGTCCAGGCCATCATCGGGCGCGCCGCGGCGCAGGGGCAGCACCCGCAGGGGGCACCTCCCGCCCCGCAGATGCCCGCCGACTGGTACGAGAACGATTACCAGGGCATCAAGGCCGCCTGGGAGACTTACGGCGTGGACGGCTCCGGGGTGCGTATCGCGATTCTGGATTCGGGGGTGGATTTCGGCAACCCGGCTCTCCAGGGACGTTTTGCCGTGCAGCCGGCCACGATGAGCGGGACGCAGGCCTACGCCGGATGGCCGATTGCCTTCGACGACCGCTCCCTGGGGGAGTACCTCAGTGACCCCGACCGCGTCTGGCCGGAGAACTGGGGCTGGTTCGTCAACGCCGCCCATGCGGTCAACGGTACCGGCGTCTTCACCTTCACCGACCCGCTGGATGCCTCCACGGTTTACACCGCGCCGGGCAGCAGCCGGAACGGACGCTACTACCTCGGCTACCACCCCGATATCCTTCTGGGCAGCGTACCTCTCCTGGTCTCTGACGACCACACCGCGGGCGTGTACGACAGCGTCTACCTGGACATGGACCTGGACGGTGCTTTCGAGACCCGCGTGGACAAATCCAACCCCGTGGCTGCCCTGGACTTGACCGGCGACGGCGTGCCCGACATCTCCGCCGGGATGTTGACCTGGATTGCGGACGGGGTCAACCCTCCGCCGGGCGCGCTGGCGGTGTACGGGGCTTCCACGCCCGTGCCGCCCGCCGGGCAAATGGCCGTCTTCATGCTGGATGACCTCTTCCTGAGTGGCGGCGGGCACGGCACGATGGTGGCCGGAACCGCCGTGGGGAACGACGGCGGGGTCTTCGTGCCGGAATCGCGGGTGGCTTCTTTCTACACTACCACCTACGGCCCGCTCGTCCAGGGGCCTGCGCCGGGCGCGACCATCATCCCCGTGGGGAACGTTTACGAGGGCGGGGCAATCGAAGCGGCTTATCTCTTCGCCCTGGTCGGTCTGGACGGGGTGCCCGGCACGGGCGATGAACCGCACATCGTCAACATGAGTTACGGCGACGGGGCGGTGGAGAACACCGGCTGGGATTGGGAATCGCGCTTTTTGACCCAACTCAACCTGGAGTACGGGGCGCAGTCGCCTCTCTTCGTCCATTCTTCGGGCAACGGCGGTTCGGGGTACGGCACCCTCATCAGCCCCAGCCCGGCCACCGGTCTGAACGTGGGGGCTTCCTCCCAGTTCGGCACGCTCAACTTCGTGGGCTACTACGAGACCGTCACCCTGGCTTCGCGGGTCAACTACGGCGATTTGCTCAGTTTTTCGGGCCGCGGGCCGGATGTCGGCGGGGCGCGCCCGGTAGACCTGGTTTCCAACGGGATGGCGGGGACGGGGGCCTACCCCCTCAACAGCGGCGGAGAGGGCACTCTGGCCTACGCTCACTGGTACGGAACCAGCCGCAGCGCCCCGATGGTGGGCGGGATTGCGGCGCTGGCTTATCAGGCTTTCTACCAGGCGCGCGGACGTTACCCCAACTGGCAGGAGGCCGCCGATTTGCTGCGCTCCGGGGCCGACGATATCCGTAACGACCCCCTGGCGCAGGGAGCGGGCCTGCCGAATGCCTTCCGCATTGTCCAGGCGGCCTCCGGGGATTACGGCGTGACCTTCTCCCCCTCGGCAGCGACGGTTGGCAACTGGCGCGGGCAGACCTGTACGGGCTGCGGGACGGGTCTCTCTCCGGGGGAGGCGCTTACTCTCCCCATAACGGTAACCAACCGCGGGGGAGTCCCGCTCACGCTGCATCTGGGGGCGCAGATTCTCTCCGAGGCAGCGCGTTACTCTATCAGCGTGCCGACCCTCTCGGATTCTTCCACTAACTATTTCGGCGGCGCGCCCGATTATGCCGTCAACCTGACGCCCTGGGTGCAGGCGCATCCCGATGCCGACCTGATGGTGGTGCGCCTGACCGTGCCTTTCGAGCACTTCGACGAATTGCCCCCCAGTCCGTCGGCGGAGCGCAACCGCTGGCGGCTGATGGTTTACAACTGGTGGGACGACCACGCCGACGGGCAGTGGTGGACGGACCTCAATGCCGACGGGCGGATAAACGCTCCCGATGAACTTGACCTGGATGACGAGTGGCTGCGCTTCGATTACGGCTGGCGCACCTCGTCCCAAGAGGAGGTGCGGGTGCGCGACCCCTATGCCCGCTCGCTGGGGGCCGGGTCGGCGGGTATCTGGGCGGGGGCGGCGCACTACCGGCGGGCGGCGGGCGACAACAGCACTACTCTCCGTTTTGAGGTCGTTTTCTATCGCCGCGTTCCGTGGGATGCGGTCTCTTTGCCTTTCTCACAGGTGGAGTTGGCCGCCGGAGAGAGCCTCACGCTTCCGCTCCACATCCGGGCTGGCACGAGTCCGGGGCTGGAGCAAGGATTCCTGGTGGTGACCGATACGGGGCGCACCGACCTGAACCCGAATTACCAGCCGCACACCAGTTATCTGCCCCTCACCTGGCAAGTGTGGGCGGATGCAGAAGCGGGGGCTGCGTTGGGCGGCGGCGTGACAGGCAGGCCCTACGAAAACGGGACCGTGGACGGCGCTTTCTCGTGGGGGAGTACCGCCGAAAGCGGGGCGTGGCGTTTCTTTGACTTCGACCTGCAAGACCCGCCTCCCCACAGCGTCCTCCTGGCGCACAGCCGCTGGGCGGATTACCCCACCGACCTGGATACCCTCTTCTTCGGCCCGCAGATGGACGCCTTCGCGGCGCAAAATCCGGCCTGGTTTGGCGCGTCTGGCCTGGCTTACCTGGGCGGCAGTTTGCGGGACGGCAGAGCGCCTCGCTGGAATTTCCAGACTGCTACAGGCGGTACCGAGGAGTGGGCTGCCGCACCCGCCGCCGACGGCTGGCACGTCCTGGCGCAGGAGGCGGTGCTCTACGGCGGCCTGGGGGCGCAGGAGCCTTTTACCACCGCCCTGGGACTGGTGACTTTCGACCCTGCTCCGCTCTACTTCGACCCTTCTGCCTGCGGGATGCCCTGCACCCTGACTTTTACCCTCCGTTCCGGCGTGCCTGTTCCCGAGGGGCTGATGGCGGAGTACGGGCTGGGGTGGCTTGCCCCGACGGTTTATAGCGGAAGCGTTCCGGGGGGCGGGGCCGCCGTGGAGATGGTTACTCTCCCCGCTGATGTCTACCGCCTGGAAGTGCGCCCGGCCTCCCTGGATGGCCTGCCAGCCCTGGACGCAGCCCTCTATGCCGATGACGGCGCGCTGCCCGGAGTGTGGGACGAGGGCGACACCCTCCTGGCCCGGCATCCCTGGCTGGAGGCAGGTGAGACCTGGTCGCCGCTGCTGGAGGGCGGCGGGACGTACTGGCTACGCCTGCAATCCGGCGACGGCAGCGCGGCGGGGGACTACACCCTGGAAGTGCTCACCTACGCCGCTGGGGACGACGGCGCGCTGGTCTTGAGCGGTCTGCCGGCCAGCGTGGAGGCTGGAGAAATTTACACGCTGACGGCCCGCGTGCAGCAATCCGCCCAGGCCGGGCGCTCCGGGATGCTGGTCTTCGGCCCGCCGGCGCTGCCGGAGGCCTTCAACTTGCCCGTGCGCGCCGAAACGCTCGCCGACCTGTGGGTGGCGGTGGAGGGAACCGCCCAGGCCGAGCCGGGGGAGACCGCGGTGTACACCGTGACCTACGGCAGCCGCGGCCCTTCAGCGACTTCTGCGGAGGTGTCCCTGCAATTCCCGGAGGGCTTCTCCGCTGCGCAACCACTGACGCGCTCCGTGATGCTCGCTCCCGGCCTCGAGGGCGCCTGGGTGGTGACGGCGACTTTGACGGAAGCCTTGCCGCTCAACACCCCCCTGACGGTGACAGCCTCCATTCGCGGGCAGGCTCGCGACCTGGCGATGGCGGATAACGCCGCCAGCACGAACTTTTTCCTCCCTGCCGCCGATGTCATCGTCTTGCTGGATGCTGCCCCTACGGTGAATCCCGGCGGCGTGTTGACCGTTTCCCTGACGGCGGGTAATTACGGCCCCGCGGTTGTGGATGTCCTCACCGTCACGCTGGCGCTGCCTCCCGGCCTGAGCGACCCGGCTGCCCCCGGTGGAACCTACACTTTGAGGACTGCTTCCTTGTTACCGGGTTATGGCTATCAGTATCTCTTCTACCCGCGGGCGGATGTGATTTTGCAACCCGGTTCCGTCCTGACGCTGACGGCGCGAGTCGTCGCTCCTTTTTATGACCCCGTTCCGGCCTCTAACGTGGCTGTGGATGTTGCTTTTCTCCCCTCTGCGTGGAGGGTGTACCTGCCGTTGTTGCGGCGGTGAGATAATGGAATTTTGAACCTTTTCACTCCTCTGGACGACAAAAGAGATGAACTCGCTATCAAGACGAGTGCACTTCAAGGAGGTGTAATCGAGCGCAAAGCGCCCTTTTCATCAGAATCCTGCTCGAAGTATTCGGCTTCTTGTACTCGTGTGTGTTGAGGAGATAAATCCATGAGAAAAATACGTTTCGCATTTACTTTTGCCGTTCTGCTGGCTTTGCTGGTTGGCAGCGCGGCTTTTGCCCAAACCCCCGGCGATAACCCGGAGGGTATCAATACCTTCGAAGTCAGTCCCGACCCGGCCTATGCCGGTGACACGGTGACTTTGGATATCAACTTCAATGCGACCGCTGGCGCTAATGGGGATACTGCTACAGCCTTTTGTCTGTATGCGCCGGATACCGCAGTAGATACCCCGGCCTCTAACTCCTTCCCGGCAAGTATTACGCTTTCGTACTACAGTGGGTTTACGCAATATACTGCCACCTTCACAGGGGCAAGCAGTGGATGCCCGGCGCGCAGTGGTCAGACAGGGTGGATGTATAGTAGTGGCACTGGTTTGCCCTCAGGGGACACCACATACGACGGTTCCGCGAATTTCAATATCGCATCCAGCGCCACAGCCGGCTTCTATGACTGGACCCTGTTGCTGCAAGAACCGGGCAGCGGTGTGAATCCGCTTTCGTACACTAATTTTGAAATCAAGAATGTGGGAACGCCCGACACTGGCCTCTCCGGTCGTTTGATTGATTCCAAGACCTTGCAGCCATGGGCCTACGGCGCAGAAATCCAGGTTGTTCAGGTGACTGGAGATAACATTGGCTTGAAAGGCTCTACGTATGCGGCCAGTGATGGTACTTGGAGCATTACGTTTGCCACCACGGATGACTTGGGCCTTTGTGGAGGCGCGTGTACGACAGGTAATGAATACGCTGTCTATAGAGTGGTGGTCAACTTTACTTGTGACTTGCAAACAGGTAATGGCACCCGCCCGGATTATCAAACGAGCGATGATGGAAACTGCCCGATTACCGTGGGGGGCACGGATTTGACGGGGCTGCCCATCAATTTTGAGACCGAGGTAACCGATGCTGCCAGCGGAAGCATGCACAACGTGGGAGACATGGAGACCGGTCGCGGTCCGACGGCTATTGTGCTGGAGGATTTTTCCTCTGCACAAGTGCCCTGGGCACCGGTGGCTGGTGCTGCTCTCCTGCTCGTGGCCGCAGGTGGTTTTGCAATCCTGCGCAAGCGCTGGCTGTAACCCTGCCTGCGTAGGCGTTGAAATAATACCAAAGGCTTCACAAGGCTTGCAGACTTGTGAAGCCTTTTTTGCTTTTCTGTGAGGTGCTCCTATTGTTTTACCCTTTGTCTTGTGTTAGAATGAATGCGGTTTTATCGCAAGATTTTATTGCAAGCACACGGGATGTCATGATTGGAGGAGGTTGATATGCGAGAACAACAACCCAAGGGGGATGAGCGCAAGGCTTATGAAAAGCCCGCTATTGTACACGAGTTGGAACTGGAGACTCGTGCCGGTTCGCCGCTGGGATTGCCCAATCCTCTCGACCCAACCGGCGAAAATGGTTATTAGTTTTCTCTTTTTTGCTCCGGCAAAACGAAAAACAGCAGGCATCGCGCCTGCTGTTTTTCGTATCGTGATGCCGTAATCACCCACCAGCAATCTTGATTCGATACCCTTTGTTTTGCAGGTAAGCAGCGATTTTTTGGCGATGCTCCCCCTGGATTTCAATCACGCCGTTCTTGGTTGTTCCCCCGGTGCCGCACAGGCGCTTGAGTTCCTTGCTGAGCGCTTTCAGGTCGGAGGGAGAGAGTTGCAATTTTTTAACCAGCGTGACGGTTTTGCCGCCCCGTCCCTTGCTCTCGCGATGTAGATAGACGGTCTGCTTTTCAGGCGGCAAACTGACTTGTGGTTGGGGAGTGCGCCTGGACCTTTTCTTCTTGCCCAGGTCTTCCCATTCGGTGGAATACACGGTGGGGTTCTCGTCGTGGCTCATGGGGTTTGCATCATCTCGCTTTGCAGTGCGTCCGTTACTTGAATATCTGTGGGGAATTTGAGGGGTGGCA
>DRKV01000143.1 GCA_011051635.1 Chloroflexota bacterium
AGCCAGCCCCCCATCAAGCCATTGATTGACATCCCGCGCATGGCCGAAATTGCCGTCAACATGCTCCACCAGGCACTGGGAGCGTTTGCAGAAGGCGACGCAGACCTGGCATACCGCATCCCGGAACAGGATGCGGAAGTTGATGCACTTTACAACCAGGTCAACAGGGAATTGCTCACTTACATGATTGGCAACCCTGCCATCATCAACCGGGCCAATTACCTCATGTGGGTGGCACACAATCTGGAACGCATGGCCGACCGGGTTAGCAACATCTGTGAACGCGCCATTTACGTGGCGACAGGAAAACTCATCGAATTGGACACACCCGACGATGAGTGGATGCGAGATTTGGGAGTAAGCATTACGGGGGAAGAAATAGAAAGTGTGCAAGGAAGCAAATCTGCAAGCGAGAAAAATCTCCAGGAGGACGAGTTTGCGGATGACGACGATGAGGAGGACTTGTAATTTTTGGAGTGGGGCAGCACGATGCCGCTTTCAACAAACCGCATCCGCAGCGACTACCATTTGAAGTCATCCGCTTCTCTGCACAAACCAGCGAGCGTCAGCGCGACCTGCGTTCTCCCGACTTCATCCGCCACACCGAATAGCACGAAACAGACACCATTTGACCCCAGGAGGAAGGCCCACCCATGACTGCCGGAAAACTAATCGCCTATCTCGCCGCCGCCATTCTGATTTTCTTCGGAGTGCTCTTCATCTGGGCAACCTTTAGTCCCCAGGGAACACTCGGATGGCTGTTCATCGGTCTCGTCAGCGTAGGCATCGGCTTCGGGTTGATTTACCTGGCAAGCCGCCGCCCCGCCCCCGCCTCGGAGGACCAGGCCACTCTCAAGATTGACCTGCCCGGCGAAATCGGCCTGGAAAAACTGCAATGCAAAAACTGCGGGGGGACTTTGACCGCCGATGATATCAAAATCGTGGCCGGCGCCCCTGTGGTCACCTGCCCCTACTGCGGCACATCCTACCAGTTGAACGAAGAACCAAAGTGGTGAGGAACTTTGCAGCATGTCCCGACAACGCCTGCTTGCCCCCCTGCTCATTCTGCTCCTGATGCTGGCCCTTCCGGCCTCGGTCAGCGCGCAAACCTATTTCTTCTCTGTTCCCCAGGAAGTCGTCCACGTTTACCTCCAAAACGACGGAACCCTGACCCTGGATTACACCATCACCTTCCAGAACGACCCCAAAGCCGACCCCATCGACGCCGTGGACATCGGCCTGCCCACCGATTCCTACTGGCAAACCACCGTCACCGCCGAAATAGACGGGCAGCCCATCCCCGAATCCTACATCGAGCCGTCCCCTTACGTCACCTACGGCCTGGCCGTCAACCTGGGAGAATACGCCATTCCCCCCGGCCAGAGCGGGACGCTGCACGTGCGCATCGAGAACGTAACCGCCGACTACTACCCCGACACCACCGACCCCAACGATGCCAGTTTCCAGTTCTCCCCCTCCTGGTTCGGGGCGGAGTTCGTCAAAGGGCGCACCGACCTGAGCGTCTCCTTCCACCTGCCGCCGGGCGTCGGCCCCAACGAAGCCCGCTGGCATAATTTGAACACCTCCGATTTCCCCTCGGAGCCGGAAACCGCCCTGGACGAAGAGAAACGCGTCACTTACACCTGGCACAGTCCCTCGGCCAGCGCCGCCCAGCAGTACATCTTCGGCATGTCCCTGCCCCGCCAATACGTCCTCTCCACCATGTACCTGGAGCAGGAACAGGCCGACATCTACCTGGGCGATGACGGAAGCGTGAAAGTGGAATACCGCTTCACCTTCTTCAACGATTCGACCGAAAGCGTGCTGGATGAACTCTCGGTAGAGTACCCTTATCGCGCCGCCGCGCCCACCGACCTGCGCGCCGCCGTGGACGACAAGCCCCTCCCGTCCCCCGAAATCGCCTACGGGACCCTGGATATCCGCCTGGGGAAGCACGCCATCCACCCCGGACAGCGCAAGACCATCTCGGTAGCCTACACCATCCCCGAAAAATGGCTGACCGCCTCCTGGTGGGATGAGAAATACACCCAGGCCGTTCTGAGTTTCTCTTTGCAGCAATTCTCCGGCAACTGGCTCTTCGGTACGACGGACATTCGCCTCGCCTTCCACCTGCCTCCCGGCATGGACGCCTCCCAGGTGGACTGGAGCGCCAGCCTGGATGCCGACTCCCCCCCCTCCGTCCAGAGCGACGAACAGGGTAACGTCGCCCTCATTTGGGAGATGCCCCAAGAAGACCCCAAAGCGATGCATCTCTTCACCCTGAAGATGCCCTCCGATTTCTTCCCTGCCGCCGCGATTTACCGCGAACCGGAGCCCTCGCTGCTGGAGCGCATGGGGCTGGATGAAGATACCGTCATCGGGATGGGCTGCTTCGCCAGCGTATTTTTCGGCATCATCGGCCTGATTGCATTTGGGGCGTGGAACACCAACCGCCGCAAACGCCACTACCTGCCGCCCAAAATCAAAATCGCGGGCCAGGGCATCAAGCGCGGCCTGACCGCGGTCGAGGCCGCCGTCCTGATGGAGCAGCCCGCCGACAAAGTGCTGACGATGATTCTTTTCAGCACGGTCAAGAAGGGCGCGGCGCGGGTCGTCAGCCGCGACCCCCTGAAAATCGAAGTCCTCGACCCGGAGGCCAAAGGGCTGCGCGCCTACGAAAAAGATTTCCTGGAGGCGATGCAGAAGACCCGCAAGCGCGCCCGCCGCAAGGCTCTCCAAAGCGTGATGGTGCGCCTGGTGCGCGCCGTCAACAAGAAGATGAAAGGCTTCAACTACCGCCAGACGAAAGCCTACTACGAGAAAATCATCAAGAAAGCCTGGGAGCAGGTGCAGACCGCCGATACGCCCGAAGTGCAGGTGGAGACCCTGGAGAAGGCGTTGCCCTGGACGATGCTGGATGAGGATTTCGACGACCGCTCGCGGCGGGTTTTCGGCTCCCGCCCGGTGTACCTGCCCTATTGGTGGAGCGCCTACGACCCGGATTTCGGGGGGCGTGCCGCCTCCGGGGGAGCGCGAACCCCCGCGGGTAAGTCTGCTCCCTCCTCCCTTTCGGGGGGCAGCACATCCCGCGGGCTGCCCACCCTCCCCGGCGGCGAGTTCGCCGCCTCGGTCGTCACCGGAATCCAAAACTTCTCCTCGCAGGTAATCGGCAATCTCACCGACTTCACCGGCGGCGTCACCGCCCGCACCAATCCCATCCCCAAGAGCAGGGGCCGGGGCGGCGGCGGACACAGCGGCGGGAGTTCCTGCGCTTGTGCCTGCGCCTGCGCCTGTGCGGGATGCGCCTGCGCCTGCGCCGGGGGAGGCCGCTAAACAAGGAGGCCCCGCTTTATGCCCGATTTGGAACGCAACTGGATGTACCGCATGGTGCGGCGCTCCCGGATGGCACGTCACGTCATCCGCGATATCGGCTTCGCCCTGGATATGCAACTTTTGGCAGCCTACAAAGAGCCGGAAGAACTGGCTCTCATCCGCCGCGTCAAAAAAGAGAGCGATATTTACCTGACCGCCGGAGAGGCTTACATGGTTTATTCGCTGGCGCGGGCGCAATCCCGGCTGCCGGGGGAGATGGTTGAAGTGGGAGTTTACCGGGGCGGTTCCAGTAAATTGATTTGCGAAGCCAAAGGAGACACACCCCTTCACCTGTTCGACACTTTTGAGGGCCTGCCCGAAACGCACCCCTACGACCGCGGCTTCTTCCAGCGCGGCCTGTTTCCCGGTTCGCTGGAAGCCGTGCAAAATTACCTGAGCGCCTACCCCAACGTCATCTTCCATCCCGGTCTCTTCCCGCAAACGGCGGAGGGGCTGGAGGACAGGCGTTTTTCCTTCGTCCACCTGGATGTGGACATTTACGCAAGTATGAAGGCCGGCCTGGAGTTCTTTTACCCGCGGCTGGTGGAAGGAGGCATCATCCTCGTCCACGACTACCAGTACCCCGGTGTGCGCCGCGCCTTCGACGAGGTTTTCGCAGAAAATGGGCACACCATCATCCCCCTCAACAGCAGTCAGTGCATCGTGCGCGGGCCGTGCGCCTCTTGAAATCATCATGCGCCCTTTTTTC
>DRKV01000144.1 GCA_011051635.1 Chloroflexota bacterium
AGTTGGTGATTGTCAGCCTCCCTGAAGCGAAAAAAGGGTTTGTTCTACTCCCCAAACGGTGGATAGTAGAACGGAGCTTTGCCTGGACCACCCGCTTCAGGCGGCTAATCCGGGATTACGAGCGTCAGGCTGACGTCCTGCGCGGCTTTCATCTTGTGGCCTTCGTCATCCTCTTGCTCCGGCGCCTTGCCCGAATCCTCCTTCCCGCCCCTCAAAGTGCATAACAGGCTCTAAATCCATCGCCGTTCCCTGCTGGCCCCCTGCGTCTCGGCGACTTTGCGTTTCGTGGTTCTTGGGCCGGAAATGTCAACGGATTGCTGCGTTGATTTGCATCATCCCCAGGGAGACATCAAAAACGGGTCAGCCGCCAGTGCAATTGAGGCACCGTCATGCTCCTCCACACGCCAATCCGAGGGAGTTGCAACAGTTTATGCCGCTCCAAGTCCGCCTGTTCGTTCATCATGGTGAAAGCAATTTCAATCCCCTCCAGGTGCAGCGCGTCCTCGATGGCCTGATTGAAAGTCTCGATTTTCCCGTCCGGATAGGCAAAGACAGGCAGCACCGTGCCGATGTGCCGGGCAATCATCTCCTGAGAGAGATGCATCTCCTGATAGGCCCTGTCCAGGTCGACGCGGGTCAGAATGGGGTGGGTATGGGTGTGTGCGGCAATACTTACCCCCTGCTGAGAGAGGGCGCGCAGTTCATCCCAGGTCAAGGTACTCCTGTGGGCGCCAAAGGGAGGCTCCGCTTGCTCGTACAACCCATCCACCAAAGCCAGCGCGGTTTCGTTCTCCTGGGATTTCACAAAGCGCAAGAGGGCCTCCACTGCCGCCCGTTTTCGTTCCGGCGTATCTACCAGATAGGTGCCCGCGGGGGTGGAGATAGATTCCTTGCGAGACCAAAAAACCGCCTGGTACAACTTGTCCCACCAAAACAATTCCCTACCGCCAATGAAAGCGGTAGGGATGAAAAGTGTTGGCTGAATACCGTATTCCTGAACGATGGGATAAATGACTTCCGCAAAATCCCGATACCCATCATCCACGGTTACCAGGACGGCGTCTGGAGGCAGGGGCGCCTCGCCCCGGGCTGCGGCCAATACATCCGTTATGCCGACTGGGTGGTACTGATTGGCAATCAGACGCATGTGCGCCCGAAAAGCCTCGGGAGAGGCGCTGATATGCGCCGGGTCCAGCCAGGGACGATTTTCCGGCCTGTCTACGCGGTGGTAGGCCAGAACGTACACTTTCTGCCCGGTACGCGGCAACCGGCGCGACACCAGGCGAAAGAGGCCGGCTTGTTCAGCCAGCCCCATCAATCCGTGTTTCAGGTTTTTGTACCAGGGTTTCCGCGTCATAGAGAATCTCGTTTTGCAGAACGGATGACGACACTGGCAAGCACCACCAATGCCAGCACCGAAGAGAATGCAATGGCCGGGATAATCCAATCCGGCTTCTGGGCAACCTGTTCCACAGGAGAAGGGGTAATGAATTGTGCAGGGAGCGAGGTGACATCGGGCACGGCGGTCGCCGCCAGATTGCCCGACCCAAGTCCCATGCGCGTATCAGCGGTAAAGAGACGTTCTTCTCTCACAACGGCAAAATTCCCGTTCAACTTACCCCGCAGGGCGCTGTCCAACAGAGCATTGGCTGCCCAGGAGAGTCCCTCTGGTGTGCTGCCAAAGACTCCCAGGATGGTGCGCTGAGAATCCCACAGCGGAGCGAACAGTTCCAGGTAGCCCAAGGATGTTCCCGGCGGAATGCGATAGGTGATTTGCAGACCGCTTTCGGCGGCGATATCATCTCCTGGAGGAAAAGGTACCGGCAGTGCATCGCCCACCTCGGAGAGCACCGGCAATTTACTGGGCTGCCCTATCATAATCCAGTCGCGCTGGCGGTATGCTTCGGGAACGTCGTCTGCAAAAGCAAGGCCGAATTCCAGGATGGCACCGCCGCGCCGACGGGCGAGGTCTGCGCTCAGGGCAGCCCCCAACTTCCAGGTTTGCGGGTCGCCGGGGGGCAGGATGAACGCCAGGGAGGAGAGGGTAGGGCTGGCAACAAAGGGATTGGGGTAATTCCCCAGGTTGCGGAAATCCATCAAGGCGAATTGCATCGGCATCAAGGGCAGGTGGATAAGCGAATCCGGGGTCAGTGTAATCCACAAGTTGGAGAGCACCAGGTTGGAGCAGTAATCAGTCGGAATAAGGTCCGCGGCAATCACCAGACGATTGACTCCGGGAAGGAGCGCATAGCGCGGCAGAACGAAGTCATCCATCCCGCCTTTGGCCGTATTCTCGTCGAAACGAGCGCTACCGATAATCTGTTCATTGAGATACACCAGCATTCCGGAACGGGCAAAATCTATCATCGCCGAGTGGTTGAAACGCAGGCGGAGGTAAGCATCTTCGCTGGTAGTCATTCCGGGAGGCACGTAGAACTTGATATCGAAATAATGCACCCCAAACCCGTTGGCCGTCTGGACGGAGTATCCCAGGTCGCTAAAAGTGCGGTCATCCGGCACATCGGCGATAGTAACGCTGGCTTCCACATCGCTGACCAACGCCAGGTCGGGACGTCCGCTGGTACGCAAAGCCCCTGAACTGAAGGCCTGCGCCGCTTTTTGCAACCCCTTCTCGTCGTTCCCGGAAACCATCATCCACACGAGGGTATCGTTGGAGGGGTTGAGCGTCATTTGAATCACGCCATCATCCGCTTGCAAAGCGGGATGCTGCAATTGCCCCCCTGCAAAGGGAACCGGCCATTCCGCCGTGACAAAAGAGCGGAAGGCAGCAGGCTTTCCCACGAAAATGATATGATTCTCCGCCATGATTTGCGGGGTGATTTCGTTGACAAACAACAATTCCGGCACCAAAGCGTTGCGCGTCATGCGGGTCATGCCCCCGACCGCGAGGTAAGCGGCTTCCAGTTCCTCTCTGGATGGGTTATCAGGCGCCACAACAACAACCGATTCGGTTTGGAAGGAATCCAACTGATAAATGGGGCGCGGCAGCAAGGAGAGGTCCAGGTCGGGAGGGCGGATGTCGTGAGGAAAATAGAATTGCGAATCGGGCTGCACCGTAATCGCAGTCTGGTTGTCGTAGGCGCAGTCTATGGCCGCATTGAGGAACAGGTACAACTCGTGCCGCCCATCGCTGCGAGAGGATTGCAACACCTCATCGGGAATGGGGATGCGCACCGTGCGCTCACCAATCCAGTCGAACACCACCGTGGCAATCAACTGGCCGTTGAAAGACACTTCCAACGTTCCACCATTAGCCGCCTGAATCCCTTCGGCCCCGCGGCGCGAATTGCTGAAGTAGGCATTCAAGTGCAGATACAACTCCGTACCGGATTGCAATTCCCAGGTGGACGGCAGCCCAAATCGCAAGCGCTTAGAATCGTACGGCCCGTGGAGCACTTCGGGGGAAGACAGACCTATCATGGCAAGAGGCACCAGGTCTTCCGCCGAAATGAGGGTCGGCACAGTGGGCAATTCCGCTGAAGCGGGCGTGGGGGCAGGCGGCGTTCCGCTTTGGGCGTATACACCGCTTCCCAGCGGAGCCAGGATAGAAAAAGCCAACACTAACGTGACGATGGTGACAGTTATACGTCGCAACATAGAATTCCACACTTCCTCTGGTGACCAGCATTGCAGGCCAGGTATCGGGACAAATTATTCTCTGAAACTTGCCACAAGGCGGGACGCCGCCAGAGAAAAGTTCCTCAGGGCAATGTTTTTTTACCGATGAAGATGAACGATGGCAGTCCCCGCAGGGATTTGTCAGACAGCGATTTGGGGGAGAAACCGACAAAAGTGCGGTTACTCCCGACGGCGCACTCTCCGCCACGCCGCAGATTGTTCTCCACGCGCAAAACGCCATAATCCTTGCAGCGCGGCAAGATTGCTATCCACAAGAAACGCGGGCAAGTAAAGAGCCTTCCCTATTTTCCCAGGGATTTGGAGGAACTTGCCTGACAATGCTGCGAGGTAAAAGAGAGCCTGTCCCCCCAAAGCCAATGTGTTGAACGGAGGCTCCAACTGCCGCCAGGAGCGCCTGCCGGCGGAAGGCGGACGTAGAACCGCCCACAACGCTCCCAGCAGCGCGGCGAGCATCCCAAAAGGCACCAGCGGGCGGGTAAATTTGTGCGATACGACCTGCCAAACGCGCAGAGGATACCGCCAGGGAAGCCAGTGTGGCGCGTAGCGCATGGCCTGATAACGGCCTGCCACGATGCGGCTGCGGCGCTCTATCTCGTCCCGCGCCGAGGCGGAGGCGCGTTCTGTGGAACGCGCCTGCGGCTGATACACCACCCGATACCCCTGTTTGAGAATTTGCATCATCAGGTAAAAGTCATCGTTGATGACCCCTCTCGGCGCAGGCACAAAAAGTTCCCGGCGGATGGCAAAAATCTCCCCTGCCACGCCGGTACACGTCCCCAGACGGCTTTCCTGCGCCTTGACAAAGGATTCGTACTTCCAGTAAAGGCCCTCCGAGGCCCCCAGCGAATCTCCCTCTTCCAGCAGCACTTTGGCCCCGCTCACCCCGCCCACGGAGGGGTCGCTGAAGGGAGCGACCAAATGCTGGAGAGAGTCCGCTTCGTACAGGTTGTTGGCGTCCGAGAAGACCACGATGTCGCCGCGCACGAAGGACATGGCGCGGTTGATAGCCGCCATTTTGCCGGCGCGTCTCGCCTCGTAGAGCACCTCCACGCCGCGACGGGCATAGCGGCGGGCAATTTCCACCGTGGCATCCTCGCACCCGTCGGCTGCAATCAGGATTTGCAGGCGCTCCAGGGGGTATTCCAACGCCAGGGCGTTCTCGATTTTACGGGCAATGACCTTTTCTTCATTGTAAGCCGCAATCAGAAGCGTCAGTGCAGGCCACTCGGAGGGCTTCCCAAAGCGCGGCTCTGGACGCAATCGGGAAAGAAGAGTCACCAGCAAGGGGTATCCCAGGTAAGAATAGGCGACCAGCCCCGCTCCGCCCCAGAACAGGCGGGCGCTCCACCGACTGTCTCTGGCGTTTCTTCCCATCCGCTCACCGCCTCCCATCGGCCAAAACCTCCCGATACACATCCGCCAGTTCCTCCACCACAACGTCCAGGGCATACTCCGTCTCCACGCGGCGGCGGGCAGCCTCCCCCAGACGAGCGCGCAATGCCCCATCGTCCAGCAAATGCAGCAAGGCAGCCTCCAGTGCATCCCGGTCGTCCGGCGGAATCAGCCAGCCGGTTTCTCCGTGGGCAACGACCTCCGGCGCCGCGCCCACCCTCGTCAGCAGGACGGGCAGACCGCTGCTCATGGCCTCCAGCATCGCTCCGGAAATCCCCTCGGCGATGGAGGGCAGAACGAACAAATCGGCGGCAGCCAGGTATTCTTCCACATTTTGGACGTAGCCGTGGAAGAATACCCCCTCCCCGGTGATGGATTCCAGCCTTTCTTGCTGGTCCCCCTCCCCCAAGATGTGCAGATTCGCCCTGGGGTGGGCGCGGCGTACCCGCGGCCAGACTTCGACCAGAAAGTTCACCCGCTTTTCGGCAGCCAGCCTCCCGCTGAAGACCGTCATCAGGGATTCTTCGGAGATTCCCAAATGACGGCGCAGGGCAGCCCGTTCCTCCGGCGGACGGGGATGAAAGCGGGCGATGTTTACGCCATTGGGGATATGTACCAGACGCTCCGGAGGAACGCCCGCCGCCTGCAACTCATCGGCAATTTCCCGGCTGATGCAGATGAAACGTTCTCCCTGGGCGGCAATGGCCGCCATGCGCTGCGCTCCCAGGAATTTTTGATGCAGACGCTGCACGTCGCCGATGATGCCGCCGCGATGGGGCGTGAAAAGCAGGGGCCATCCCCACAGGCGTTTTGCCAGCAGCCCGATGGTGGCCGCAGAGAGCAGTTCATGGGCGTGGAGGATGTCGGGCTGCAAACGCCGCAAGACGCGCAAGGCATGGAAGGTGTAACTCAGTGAAGCAGTGGCTTTCGGCCCGAAGATGGGGACGCGATGCACGGCCACGCCGTCCATGCGCTCGAAAGCGGGCAGCCCGGCATGACGCCGCGTGATGATATGGACATCGAAACCCAGCCGCACCAGGCGGAGAGCCTGAGCGTGCGTCTGGCGTTCCATACCGCCCAGGAGGGGCAGGTAACGCTGAATGGTGAGGGCGATGCGAGGAGGCATGGGGGGGGAGGAAGTTGCGGGTTAGGGGGTTGCGGGTTAGGAGTGCGGGGTGCGGTGACTGACCGTTGACCGTAGACCGTTGACCACCGACCGCTGACCACTGACGCCTGACCGCTGAAGGCTGACGCCTGCCTCAGGACTCGCCGCCGAGGAGGATGCGCGCCAGGGCGCGGTAGAGGGGGCCGCGCTGTTCGTAGCCCTGCTCGTTGAGTTCACTGATGCCCAGGTAGATGCCCTTGCGGCAGCGACGCACCAGTCCCAGCACCAGACGCGCCAGGGTGTCGCGGTTGGTGTCGGTCTCGTCGAAATCCGTCCAGGGGCGGCCAAACTCCCAACGGCGGTTGAGGATGTAAGGGTGGGTGAGAGGCTGGGCGATGCGGGTGAACCACTGCATACTGCCCACGTCCAGCCAGAATTGGTAGTCCACGGCGCGGTTTTGCATCAGGAAGGTGTAGGCCGGGGAGAGGAACACGGCATCCTTCTCCGGCGACTGCCAGCGCCCCAGGTATTGGGCGGCAATCACGCCGTCCTCCACCATGCGGAGGTACTCCCGCCCCACGGGGATGCCCTCGGCCTCCAGCACCTCGCCCGCCGCCCAGCGGAACTTGCGCACGGATTCCACCAGCATGGCCGCCGTCTGGGCGGCATCGTAATCGCTGTGGAAGCCGTATCCCGGCTGGGAAAGCACCTCGCCGAACAACCGCCGGATGAAGTAATCCAGCGGCTGGGGCGCGCCCAATTGGTACGTCTCCAGCCATTGGCGCAGGTTCTCGTAGGCCATCCCCAGGCGGTAAGTGATGCGCTCGCGGGGGGCTTCATCCAGGTTCTCGAAGGGAACCAGCCGCGGCCCTTCCGGCCCGAGACGGTACACGATGTCGGTCAGGAGGCGGGCACGCACCAAATCCATGCCCTCGACGGCCTGCATCAGGGCGGCGCTGAAATCGAAGGCCGCCGGGTAGATGCCCCAATCGGGATGCCCCAGGGCGGCGAAGGTCAGCAGGGCGCGGGTGGCGGGTTCTTCCCGCAGGGCGCGGGAGGGGCGGTGCGAGCGGGTCGGGATGCCGGC